>CAZVNK010000110.1:0-6906 GCA_964628115.1 uncultured Ignavibacteriaceae bacterium
AAAGATGAAAGAGTATTTATGAAACGGTTCGGGGCATATCTTCTGATCGGAGTGGTTCTGCTGGTATGCATACTGCCGGGATGTCGTCCGGGATTCGAACGGCAACCGGGCGAAGAGGAACAGCCGACCCGTCCGGTCGAGCAGTCCGAAGATGACAATCCGCTGGGATTGGACGCGGATCGGCAGATCGTGCCGGAAAAGTATCCGATTCTGGCCCGAGTCGATTCGGTCATGACCGACGACAGCCTGGCGGTCGCGGTTACGCCGACCGATTCGATTGCCGACGCGCGGAACCGGTACGAATCGTACCGCATTCAATTGTTTACGTCGAAAACGTACGGTCCGGCGGTGCGCGAACGCGCCATTGCCGCTGAGGTGTTCGACCGGGTCACCTGGCTGGATTATGAAGTGCCGTATTATAAGGTCCGCGTGGGTGATTTTGACGACCGGTAATCGGCCGAGGCCTATCTGCCCGCAGTCAAGGACGCCGGCTATACCACCGCCTGGGTGGTGAAGGTCAATCTGGGGGTATGGCAGATCGACGGTATGTATGACGACGAGGAAATCCCGCCGATGTACGATTCGACCGGCGTGGAGATGATGGAGCCGCCGGAGCAGGAAGATGACACGACCGATTATTTTGACGATTAATCCCGATACTCCCGAGGAACCAATTCTGGAAATGGCGGTAGATATGTTACGAAGGGATGGTATTGTCCTGGCGCCGACCGAAACGCGATACGGCCTGCTGGCGCGAATCGACCGTCCCGAAACGGTGCATGAATTGTATCGTATGAAAAAGCGAGACCTGGATCAGCCAACCGCCGTTTTTCTGAAGTCGGTCGATGAGATCGAGCGGTACGCATGTCTCACCGACGTTGCGACCGCGTTGGCGAAGCGGTTTTTGCCGGGGCCGATGACGCTGGTGATGAACGCGCGCGAGCCGTTGCCGTCGCCGCTCGTGGTTGACGGAAAAATCGGGATTCGCGTATCGTCGTCGGCAGTCATTGCCGGCCTGCTGGAGCGAATCGACTTTCGCCTGACCGCGACCAGCGCCAATCTGTCGGGTGAACCGGAGACGGAAACGGTATCGGAGATTGCGGACATATTCGGTTCGGCGGTACCGATGTATCTTGACGCCGGGCCGCTTTGCGGGCCGCCGTCAACGGTGGTCGACTGCACCGGGGAAAAGCCGGTCGTATTGCGGCGAGGGGCGATCGCCGAAGAGGAAATCAACCGCGTGTTCGGGAGAGCGATATGAGCAAGACCTATAAAGTAATGTTTGTCTGCACCGGTAATACCTGCCGCTCACCGATGGCCGAGGGGGCATTGCGCAAATTGCTGGAAAATCGGGGGGTTAACGATATCGAGGTGTTTTCATCGGGAACCGGGGCGACGCCGATGTTTCCCGCAACGGATTATGCCATCGAAGCCTGCAAGGTGTGGGACGCCGATATCTCCGGGCACCGGTCGCAACCGTTGATCCGGGAATTGATCGAAATCGCGGATTTGATCCTGGCGATGTCGCCGGCGCATTGTCACCGGGTGGTGTCACTCGATCCGTCCGCTGAGAACAAGACGTATTTGTTGAAAAATTTCCCCGAGTCGGGATGTGTCGGCGAAGGCGTCGACGATCCCATCGGCGGATCGCTGGACGTCTATAATCGCGCCTTTATCGAGATCGGGGAGGAAATTGGCAGGATTTTACCGATGATCGTCGAACGAGCCGAAGCGAGCGGGAAGGAACAGGCGGATACATGATCAAGAGTTTTCTGGCGGCCTTCGGCATTCTTCTCGCGTTCATGGCGGGATTGTACTATCTGCATATCAGCGGCACCACGGCGTCGGCGCAAACCGATTCCACGATGACGGACAAGGGAATCGACCGCCACGTCGTCAACAACGCTTTCGGTATCGGCGAGAAACTGACGTTCGATATCGGCTACGGTTTTATCAACGCGGGGTACGCCACGATGGAAGTCGCGGACCTGATCGAATACAACGGTCGTCCCTGTTACCTGTTTCGTTCCACCGCCAATTCGAACAAGTTCTTTTCCACGTTTTTTCGAGTCGAGGACGTGGTCGAATCGGTGGTCGACGGTCGGGGTATTTATTCGTGGTATTTCGAGAAAAATTTGAAAGAGGGAAGTTACCGGTCGACCCGCTCCTACGGTTTCGATCAGGTAAACAACCTGACGGTGTATAAAGGCGACACGATCGAAGTCGCTCCGTACGTGCAGGACGCCCTGTCCATTTTGTACTATGCCCGCACCCGTGAACTGAAGGTCGGCTCGTCGGTGTATATCGACAATTTCACCGACGGCGAAAATTACCCGATGGAAGTCCGGGTGTTGCGCGAGGAGACGGTGAAAGTAAAAGCGGGGCGGTTCGACTGCATTGTCGTGGAGCCGCTGTTGCGAACGTCCGGGATTTTCAAGCACGAGGGCAAACTGACGGTGTGGCTGACCAATGACCGCTTGAAAATGCCGGTGCTGATGAAATCCAAGGTGCTGGTGGGATCGATCTCAGCGGAACTGACGGATTATGAACTTGGCGAAATGCTGGATTTTTAATGGCGAATAACAGTCGCTTCAAAACGGTTGACCTGAGCAGAGTCACGACCATCGCGCTCGACGAACGCGACAGCAAGGTGGCGGTCGACCTGATGGGGCATCCCTGCCCGCCCGAATCGGCGCGGGCTTTTTTCGAAAGCCTTCCGGGATTCCTCAAGGCCGCCGATTTGCGGGAATACATCGGGCATATTGCCTCGGCGCGCGAGAATGGCCTGCCGTTTCATGTCATGATGGGCGCGCACGTGATCAAGGTCGGTCTCTCGCCGGTGTTGATCGATCTGATGAAAGCCCGTATCGTTACCGGACTGTCGCTTAACAGCGCCGGATTGATTCACGATCTCGAACTGGCGTTCGCGGGAAAGACCTCCGAGGATGTGCAGGCGGGATTGCGGGACGGATCGTTCGGGATGTCCGAAAAGACCGGACGGTGGTTCGCCGAGGTCGCGGCGCACGCCAAAGAGCGGGGAATCGGTCTGGGACAGTCAGCCGGGGAGTACATCCTCGAAAACAAGGCCCCATACGCGAATCTTTCGCTGTTCGCGTCGGGCCATGAATTCGGCCTTCCGGCAACGGTGCACGTCGGAATCGGCACCGATATCGTCAACCAGATGAGTTTTTTCGACCCGGGCGCGACGGCGGAAGCCTCCTATCTTGATTTCAAAATTTTCTCACATATATTGACCGAGGCCGATCGCGGAGGCGTGATCGCCAATGTCGGTTCGGCGGTGATTTTGCCGGAAGTGTTTTTAAAGGCGCTGACGGTGGCGCGCAATCTGTCGAAAGGGGAGCGGCGTATTGTCACCGCGAATTTCGATATGATCAGCCAGTATCGGCCGCTGACCAATGTCGTCAAACGTCCGACCGCAGACGGCGGGCGGGGATATGCGTTTGCCGGCCATCATGAAATAATGATCCCCCTTTTGGCCTGGGGATTGAAGGCGTACGTTACGAATATCAGATAAGAAAACGGAGATATTACAATGATACGATTGGTGGAATGTGTTCCCAACTTTTCCGAAGGACGACGCAAGGAAGTCATCGAGCAGATTATCGGCGAAATTACGACCGTCGCCAATGTCACCATGCTCGATTATGAAATGGACGGCGATCACAACCGGGCGGTGGTGACGTTTGTCTGCCCGCCGGAAGACGCGGTGGAAGCCTGTTTTCGGGGTATCAAAAAGGCCTCGGAACTGATCGATTTGCAAACCCACAAGGGGGAGCATCCCCGCATGGGCGCCACCGACGTTTGCCCGTTCATTCCGATTTCCGGCGTGCAGGTTTCCGAGGCGGTGGAACTGGCCCATCAACTCGGCAAACGAGTCGGTGAGGAACTGGGGATTCCGATATTTCTGTACGAATCGGCGGCGACGCGTCCGGATCGCGAGAATCTCGCGGACGTGCGTCAGGGACAGTATGAGGGGATGATTAAAGCCATCGAAGAAGACCCCAATCGCAAGCCGGATTACGGTCCCGCCAAAATGCACCTTCAGGCCGGCGCGACCGCGGTGGGCGTGCGTTTCCCGTTGGTGGCGTACAACGTTTATCTTGACACCAACCGGGTGTCGATTGCCCGTAAAATCGCCGATGCGGTGCGATTCCTCAAAGGCGGGTACCGTTATGTCAAGGCAATGGGCTTCATGATTAAAGAGAGAGACTGCACCCAGGTATCGATGAACCTGGTTAATTATACCAAGACGCCGATATTCCGCGTGTTCGAAACGATCAAGGCCGAGGCGGCCCGCTACGGAGTAAATGTGCTGTCGTCCGAAATCGTCGGCCTGCTTCCGCAGGAATCTCTGTTTGACGTTGCCGATTATTATCTGCAGTTGGAAAATTTCAGCCCCGAACAGGTTCTCGAAGAGCGCATGCGACGGGCCGGCTCATCAGGTGGAGGAGAGACACAGAGCTTCTACGAAGCGGTCGCGGCCAAGACACCCACTCCGGGCGGCGGTTCGGTGGCGGCGTCGGCCGGGGCGCTGGGCGCGGCATTGAATTCGATGGTTTGTCGGTTGACCGTCATGAAAAAGAAATACAAAGACGTGGCCGAAGAACTGACCGCGCTTCGCGACAACTCCGAACAAGTGCGCTATACCCTGCAGGATTTGATCAAGCGTGACGGCGAGGCTTTTGACGCCCTCATGGGTGCGATGAAAATGCCGAAAGACTTCGATCAGGAGAAAGAAAAACGCGCCAAAGCCATTTTCGAGGCCACCAAAGGAGCGGCGCTGGTGCCGCTGGAAACCGCCGAGACCGCACTCAAGGTTCTCGAACAGAGTAAAATCGTGGCGTCGAAAGGCAATGTCAATTCGGTTTCCGATGCCGGAGTCGCGGCGCTGATGGCCAAAGCGGCAATTGACGGAGCGTTGTACAACGTCCGAATCAATATCAGCGGTTTCGAGGATCAGGCGTTCGTGGATGAGATGAAGGCCAAAATCAAACCCATTCAGGAACGAAGTGACGCGCTGGCCGCCGAAATCAGACAAATCGTGGAAAGCAAGCTGTAAATGCCCGAATACATAGACCTGCACCTGCATACGATATACTCCGACGGCACCGATACCCCGGAAGAACTCGTGGAACTGGCCCGGCAGAATAAGCTGGCCGCCTTTGCGATCACCGACCATGACACTGTCGGGGGATACGTGAAAGCTCGCGAATATCTTCGCGACGGTGACCCGGAACTGGTGTCGGGGGTGGAGCTTTGGGCGGGGAAATTCGGGGAGGATATTCACATATTGGGATATTTTGTCGATCCGGACTCGAAATCGCTTCAGGAATCACTGGCCGACCTTCAGCAAAAGCGGAACCAACGCGGCACTGCGATGTTTAATAAGTTGAAGGCGATTGGCATTGCCATTCCGGAGGGGCTTATCCGGGAAATCGCCGGCGATTCCGCCATTGCGCGTCCGCACGTTGCCGATGCGCTGGTACGGGTGGGAGCGGTGAGAAACTATGATGAAGCCTTCCGACGTTTTATCGGAGTCGGCTGTGGTGCCTATGTCGCCAAGGAAAACCTGAAACCAAAGGAGGCCATAGCGCTGATTCATCGGGCCGGCGGGTTGGCATTTCTGGCGCATCCGGCCATCGGCAACACGATTAAGTATGTCGATGAATTCATCGAATATGGTCTGGACGGTATTGAAGTATATCACTCCAAGCACAACAAACACACCAGAAAGGGTTTTCTCTCAATAGCTCAAACAAAATCGTTATTGGTTTCCGGCGGAACCGATTATCACGGCCGGGGCGGCCGTTACGGCATGATCGGATCACAACCGGTTCCGTTTGAATATTTGCAGGCCATGAAAAAGAGATTAACCGAAACAAACGGGTGAATATTTTGAGAAAGATTATCACTTACTGCCTGGCTATCGCGCTTGGTATATCCGGTGTTGCACTCGGAAAAATCCTTACCGAGGAACAACAGCAATCCATACTGCAAAACCTCATGTATGTCAAAGGGGAGGGAGAACGCCCGTCCTCGATGCCCGAAAACCATCACTGGAGCGGCACCTCATCGGTTTTGGAGGCCTTCTCCAATAGGGATTATTTGGATCAGTCGGCAAAGTCCATTGCGTCGGCACTATTGGCTCGGCCAACCTATCTTCCCTATACGTACGGTTCTCCCGGTGGGCATTTTCTGTTTCACTACGCCACGACCGGTGCTAACGCCGTTTATCAGGCCAATATCGACGTTCTTGACGGCGGCGACGGTGTCCCCGATTTCATCAATCGCATGGCGATTATCGCGGATTCCGTTTGGTATAATGAAATCGAGGTAATGGGATATCCGGCTCCGCCGGCGGATGATTTTTATCCTGACGGCGGCGACGCACGTTTTGATTTTTACATTCGCGATCTCGGCGATTATGTCTTCGGCTCAACGACGCCGGAAATGTACGTCAATATTCTGGATTCTCAGAAGGTAACGTCTTACATGGAATTGAACAACGACTACCGCGTTTTGGATTATGCCGCGCGGCCGCTCGATGCCGTGCGGGTGACTCTCGCGCATGAGTTTTTTCACGTGATACAGTTCGGCATGGACTTTTCCGAACCTCCTGAGGTCAGTGGAACAAAACAGCATTATTGGTTCGAAATGAGTGCGGTATGGATGGAAGAGCAATTGTATGACGATATCAATGATTATTATTCTTATATCCCCTTTTATTATGAACTCCCCTGGGTATCCATCGAGTTTTCGACTTCGATGACTTTGCACCAGTACGGTGCCGGGATATTCCCACTTTACCTGAGTGAGAAATACGGTCAGGACATTATCCGGGATATTTGGGAACGATGCCGCGATTACGGTCCCGGTTTTCAGACA
>CAZVNK010000110.1:6916-8228 GCA_964628115.1 uncultured Ignavibacteriaceae bacterium
GATGATGCCATTATCGCCGCCTCCGACGGGGAATCCGATTTGCGACTGGCATTCAATGAATTCGCGGTCTGGAATTATTTCGCGGGCGAACGTCACACCCTGGCGCCTGACGACATGGAATATTCCGAAGGTGCCGATTATCCGACTCTGCCCGATTCGGTGATTACCGAATATTCCAAGTACAAACTGGTCGTAAACAATCTCGCCATTCGTCAGTCTGGCCGTTCACCGGAAAACCTGTCAGCCAATTATGCCAATCTTCGCGCCATCAGCGCAATCCCCGATACCGTCAGGCTGGCCGTGTACGGTGATGAGGATTCACCTTACGATATCCAGTATGCCGTATCATTTATCAAGTTTCCCCGCGACGGTCAGTCCCAGGCGGTGGTGGATCGTATTGTCGTCCCGATCCGACAAATCGCATTTGACACTCTCGGACTGGGAGAAGATTACTTGAATATCGTGATGATTCCCACGCCGGTATCGACGAATGTCAATGCGTATCCCGGCGACTATGATTACAGCTTCACGATCCTCAATTATGTCGATTCGCACGATAACGAATTTTTCGCTCCGTACGGCAATCCGATCGTGGTCACGCAAAGCAATGATCATGTCACGTTCCGCGCCAATGCGTATGTTGACACGCTCGGAGCAAAAGAGGCCTATCTGGAAGTTTCACTGTATACCGTGGCCGGAGAAAAGATCCGGATACTGGAATCGACTCCGGAATTCGTCGATAATATCGCCGTCGATTGGTATTTCGACAATGACAGCGGCATCAAGATCGCATCAGGCGTATATCTGGCGCTTTATCGACTGGTATTTGTCGATGGGTCCAGTGACATTTACGGCCGACACAAGGTCGCCGTGTTTCGATGAAAACCCGGGTGCGTTTGTTGGCCAGGGTGGCGGTGTTCTCCGCTCTGGTTTTCGCCGCCTGTTATGCGGCGGTGTTTCTGCCCAACGTCAATCCCTGTTTTTTCGTGGTGTTTACTGCCGGATTTTTCTGGGGCGTCGGCCCCGGAGTCACGGTCGGGGTGGTCGGTTTTTTCCTCTGGTCGACCTTTAATCCCTATGGCCCTGTCGCTCTGCCTCTGCTGGTGTCACAGTTGATCGGGATCGCTTTCTCCGGATTGATCGGTGTCATGGTGCGAAAAATACTCAGCCAGCCCTCATGGAATGCGAAAACCATCATCCTGCTGTCTCTGGCCGGATTGGGATGCGGCCTGATGTATCATCTGGTGGTGGATGTCGGCCAACAACAGTATTATCATCGCCATTAGATAAAGCATTTGCACTAGCCGAACCA
>CAZVNK010000111.1:0-5133 GCA_964628115.1 uncultured Ignavibacteriaceae bacterium
GGCGTAATTTATAAAGAAACTAAACCTACATTTAATGAGAAGAATGGCGTTCTTGGTTACCAGCCCCATCAACATGATAATCCCGATAATGGAAATGATCGAAATCGAATTCCCCATGATCAACAGGGCCACGATCGCACCCACCAGCGACAGCGGAAGCGAAAACATGATCGAAAACGCATCGAAAAACGACTCGAACTGCGACGCCAGCAGAAGGTAGATAAATACCACCGCCAGAATCAACGCCTCAAACATGGACCCGAACGATTCCTCCTGAATCTCCGCGACCCCCTTGGTGCCGATATAATACCCCGGCGGCACGTCGATATACTGCGCCTCCATCATGATCTGTTGCATGGCCGTTCCGGCAAAGGCATCGGCGGCAACGTTGGCGCCGACCCGCACTTCGCGAAGGCGGTCGAAACGATCGTACTGTCCGATGGCCGTCGTCTTGCGAAACGCCGCCGCGTACGACAGCGGCACCAGAAACGACCGGCGATCATCCAGTTCCTTACTGCTGGCGATCATCAAACGGCCGACTTGCGCGGTGCTGTTGCGATCTTTTTCCTTCAGGCGAATGCGGACGTCGTACTCATCGTCACCCTCTTTATAACGGGTGACGACTTCACCCTCGACCAGCGCGCGAATCGAGGCCCCGATGGCGTACACGTTAAGCCCCAGATCGTTGGCCATGTCGCGGTCGATGTGCACCTGCAGTTCCGGTTTGCCCTCCTGAAGAGAATTGTCGATATCGACCACCCCGGGAGTGCGATGATACATCTCTTCGTCCTGATGCGCCAGATCGGTCAAAATGGCCAGATCGTTGCCCCGGATGGAAATTTCAACCGACTTGTCCGTGCCCATATCCTCGCCGCGACCGATGGAATATTTGATGCCGGGAACATGCGCGGCGATCACGACTCGGGCGCTGTCCATCAACTGCTTGGCGGAATATGCCCGCTCGTTTTTGTCGGTCAGTTTGACATAGATACGTCCGTCATTGACCGGGTTGTCTCCGGATCCGATGGTCGTAAACAGCAGAGTCACCTCTTCAAATCGAGATCGCATTAGCTCTTCGATTTCCATCAGTTTTGCCGACGTTGTCTCCAGATCGGTTCCTGGCGGCGTTTCCACGCTGATCATGAACTCGCCCTCATCGGTTTCCGGTTGGAATTCCACACCGGCGTATTGCCCCAAATAAAGCGCGCCGACAAAGGTCAACGTGGCAAATACCAGGACAATCAACCGATGACGCAACGACCAGCCCAACAGCGACCGATAAATGTCGGTTACTCTATCGAAAAACATATTCCAGGGGCGAATAATTTTTAGACTGATTTGGTAGAACCACCAGAACCAGCGAAACAGGAAAAACTTCGGCGGGCCGCTTGTTTCGCCTTCCGGACGAAGCCAGCGCGACGACAGCATCGGCGTCAGGCTAAACGCGATAAACAGCGAGACCACCACCGAAAACGCGACGGTCATGCCGAATTGATAAAAGTACCGTCCGACGATTCCCTGCATGAACGCCACCGGCAAAAACACCACCACGATCGTGAACGTCGTCGCCGACACCGCCAGACCGATCTCCTTGGTTGCATTGAACGCCGCTTTCCTGGGCGATTCGCCCTTTTCGAGATGGCGGTAGATATTTTCTATCACCACAATGGCATCGTCGATAAGTAACCCCACCGCGATCGCCAACGCCAGCATTGACATGATATTCAGCGTGAATCCCAGCGCCTTCATGAACGTGAACGTCGCCACGATCGAAGCCGGAATCGCAATGGCGGAGATAATCGTCGAGCGTATGTCCGCCAGGAACAGAAAGATTACGAGCACCGCCAGCAAACCGCCGTAATAGATATTCAGCAAAACCTCATGAATCGAATCCTCGATAAAGGTCGAATAATCAACCACGATATCCAGTCGCATGTCGGGCGGCATCACGTCCTGAATTTTGCCGATTTCCCCCTTGACCGCCCGCGCCACCTCCACCGTGTTGCCGCCGGACTGCCGCGTGATATTGAGTGTGATCGCGTCTTTCCCGTCGACCCGGGCCAGCGACCGTCGTTCCTCGACCGTATCGACCACCCGCGCGATATCTTTCAAATACACCGGCTGGCCATGTGGATTGTCCACCGTGATCGTATTGAACTGCGATACCGACGTCAGTTTGCCCATGGTGCGGACCAGATATTCGCGGTTGTCTTCATTGACCCGCCCGCCGGGGATTTCCAGGTTGGCGGCCGCGACCGCATTTTGCACCTTGTCGATGGCAATCTCATACGATTCCATTTTGTCGATATCGAGATAGATATTGATCTCCCGTTCGTACCCCCCGATCAGCGTAACGGCACCGACCCCAGGTATCGCTTCCAGACGCTTCTGGATCTCATCCTTGGAATACTGCGTAATGTCCCGCAAAGAGCGCTCCCCGGAAACCGTCACGGAAATAATCGGTTCACTGCTGGGATCGAATCTGGCGATCACCGGTTCGTCGATATCGTCAGGAAGATCATCGCGAATCGCCACGACTTTCTCGCGCACCTCCTGCGCCGCCACCTGTCCGTCCTTCTCCAGAACGAATTCCGCGAAAATAAGCGAATATCCCTCCTGCGAATAGGACGTGATATGCTTTACCCCCTCGATCGGATTGATCGCGTCCTCGATCGGTTTGGAGACATCGGTCTCAACCGCTTCGGCACTGGCCCCGGAATACATGGTTTGCACGATGACAAAGGGAAAATCGATGTCCGGCATCAAGTCGATATTCATCTGGCGATAGGAGCTGTACCCCAGTACAATCAATGCGATCACCATCATCGTGGTGAACACCGGCCGGCGTATGGATATATCAGCTAATTTCACAACTCTATCTCCTCACCCCGGGCATTGACAAAACGCACCATATTGATTTTGGTACTATCCTCCAGGTAGTCCTGGCCCACCGTAATGACGGTGTCTCCCGGTTTCAGGCCGTCCACGATTTGCGTGTCACCACCGAACTGCACCCCGGCGATCACCTTGCGAAGCACGGCGCGATCGCCGTTGACCACGAACACATAGCGTTCTCCGCTTCGCTCCAGCATGGTCTTGTGCGCCACCGTGACCACGTCGTCATATTCCGCCAGCGTGATCTCCGCGCGGGCGAACATCCCCGGTTTGAACGGCCCGGCAATGTTGTCGATCAACAACTCGACCTGAAACGCCCGCGTTTCCGGATCGGCCGAACCCGCCACCATACTGACAACGCCGTGCCCCACCACGTCCGGCATGGTTTCCACGAATATCTCCACCGGAATACCGACCGAGAAATTCCTGACGTCGGCAGAGGTGACACCCAGTTTCATTCGCAGGGTATCGGTGGCCGCCACGGTCGCGACTTGTTGTCCGACCCACACGTACTCACCGGTCGCGACGTCGATCGACGTGACCGTTCCCGCCACGGGCGAACGAATATCGACCAGTTGATAAGCGGCGTCATAGTTGGCTTTGGCCACTTCATACTCGGTGGCGGCGCCGTCGAATTCCGATTCCGATATGGCGCCCTCGTCGAACAGGTATTTCATTTTGTTATAGTGCTTTTCCGCGTTCTTGAACACCGAATACGCCTGCACGTAACTGGACGTCGGCCCGGTTCGATCCAGGCGAAGCAGGACGTCCGACGGTGTGACCCGGTCGCCCTCACTCACCATGACGTTTTCGACCGCCTCGGCGATCTTGGCCCGGATCACCGCCTGCTTTTTGCCTTCCAGCGAACCGGTAAACGAACTCCGCAACTCACGCGATACCGTGACAACCTCTTCCCCCTTGACGGCAAGCGCGGTTTCTACCTGAACCTGTTCCGTCTTGTTTTCGCCGGAGCATCCGCCGATAATCACGATCGCCGCTATTGCCAGATAATGTAATTTTCCTGTAACCCGTTTCATGCTCATCCTCATCGTTAAATCTCGATTCCGGTGGCCTTTTTCAAAGCCGACTTCGCCAATCGGAATTGATATATCGCATCAGCCATATTGGTGCGGGCATCGGTCAGCGCCGTCTGCGCGGAGAGCACCTCCAAGAGAGTGCCGACTCCGGACTCATACCGCAGATTTGCGATACGCAATCCCTCCTCCGCCTGCACGATGGTTTCTTTTTGCAAATCGAGCGCGGTGCGCGCCTGGACCAGATTGTCATGCGCCTGTTCAACTTCCAGGCGGATGTCATCCTGCGCCTGTTGTTCGGCCAGCAGTGCCTGATAATAATCGACCCGCGCCTTGCGCACTTCGCCGATCGTTCGGCCCCCGTCAAATACCGGTATCGTCAGGAGTAACGATGCCGTCCAGCTTTTGGTGATATCCTGCGAACCGAGCGAAAAATCCTCCGAGGACGCCGAAATATCATAACTCGTGTTCAGGCTGAGAGTCGGATACAACCAGTCCCCCTGCGCAATGCGCACCGCCTTGTCGTATCCCCGTTTCTGCAAATCGGCCTGCCTGATCTCCGGGCGATTGTGAAGCGCGGTAGTCGTCAACGAGTCCAGCGACGGCAGATCGACCGCAAACGTGTCGGCGATATCGGTCTGAAGCATGACCGGCTCATCGAGCGACAATCCCAAAAAGGACTTGAGTGTCTTTTTCGTGATACTCATTCCGGTACGAGCCGCCACCAACTGCGGTTCGAGATTCGATTTCTCCACCCGCGCCCTCAGAAGCTCGAATTCCGACGCCATCCCCTGACCGTAAAACTTCTCGACCGTCTCATAATTGTAACTGAACTGCTCGTAAGCCTTTTCCAGCACTTCCAGATTCGACTCCGCCAGAATCGAGGCATAAAACAGTGCCTCGGCACTATAAATGATCTCCGCTTCCACCTCACGGACTTTTTCGCGGGAATACTTTTCGTAAATGCGGGCGATTTGAATCGCCGAGCCGACTTTCCCCCCCACGTACAACGGCTGAGTCAGTGAAAACGAAAGATTGAAATCATTGTCCTGCGATACCGGGACTTTCACGAATCCTTCTTCGTCGAAAAACTCACCGGGAAGGAACATCTCGCCCTTCTTGATATTGCGCGTGTACCGCCCGTCGATACTCACCTGCGGCAACGCACCCGAACGGGCTGAGATAATATCCCCGCGCGCCCGGT
>CAZVNK010000111.1:5148-8197 GCA_964628115.1 uncultured Ignavibacteriaceae bacterium
CAAGCTCCCGCTCCGCCGCCAGATAGTGCCGGTTGTATTCGAGCGCCAACCGGCGGACTTCGTCAACGGTCAGGATCGTTTCGCTCCGGGGCGCCCCGAAACTCATTAAAAGCATACCGACTAATGCAAGAATCGTATGTCTCATAAACCGCTCACCGTTTTTCAGTTCGATTTAAATAAATGCCGAACAGCCGCACCAGTTCACTTGCCAGCTCGTCGGCTTCTTGTCTGCTTAAAAACACATTACGCTGGACGATCAAACCGTCGATAACCGCGTCCAGCAGTTTGACCGCCATCAACGCCTCTTTTCGCCCGACACCGCCTTTCAGAACCAGCGCCCCGGCCAATGTGTCGGCCATACGGTCGTTCTCCCGACGCCAGTAATTGCGGATACGGGGAATCTTGAGCGCCTGTTCCAGCAGTCCCATCGAAAGGTAATGCCCCCGATCAATCTCATCCAGGCACATCCGAAGCGTCTTTTCAAGAAACACCGACGGTGACGACTCCGCCTCATTCAAGGCGTAAATTGGTCCCGAAGCCCGCTCCCAGGTTTGCTTTACCACCGCAAACAGCAAGTCTTCCTTGTTCGTAAAATGAAAATACAACGCGCCTTTGGTCAGGCCGACTGCCCGAGCGATTTCATCCATCGTGGCCCAGCGATACCCTTTGCGGAGAAACAACCGCATGGCGGCTTTGATCAACTGCGCGCGCCGTTTTTCGGCGGGAAGTTTGGGACTCTGTTTGACGCTTCGTTTCATCGTGACATCCGGTTAATACCTACCGGTCGGTATCTATATACATACCGACAGGTATCTATAATACACCCTTATTCGCAATCGTCAAGCGAAATGTTTCAACTATTTTATGATTTTTTTATTAGCGTTTTATTATCATCGGATGAACCTGACGACGCTCGCTACAGCCACTTTTTCTTCTTGAAAAACAACACCATGATCAGCGTGATCAATACCAGAAGCACCCAGAACACCGCGTAACCGTAATCCCACTCCAACTCCGGCATGTGACTGAAATTCATCCCCCACAAACCGACCAAAAACGTCGGCGGCATCAAAATCACCGTAAAAATGGTCAGCACCTTGATGATTTCATTGGTCTTGGTGGAGACGCTCGAGAAATACACTTCCAGCGCCGAGATCAGGGTATCGCGATGCGACTCGGCCAGTTCGATAATCCTGGTCAGGTGATCGAAAATATCATTGAAATACAGCCGCGCCCGGTCCGAAATCATTGAATACTGCCCCCGGGAAATGTGCCCGATCAACTCCTTCTGCGGCAATGCGATCCGTTTCAATTCGTATATGTCGCGGCGCATCGTGAATATCTTTTTTACCGTCTCCTCGTCCGGTTCGCTGAGCACCGC
This sequence comes from uncultured Ignavibacteriaceae bacterium, assembly GCA_964628115.1. Lineage (GTDB taxonomy): Bacteria > Zixibacteria > MSB-5A5 > GN15 > PGXB01 > JAFGAL01. Next base: position 6,530 of record CAZVNK010000111.1, read on the forward strand.
GTCTTCGATCTTGTCGACCTCGCGTTCGAAAAACTCCAAAATGCTGTTGTAATTGTCGACCATAACGTCGATCAGGGTGTGAAATAAAAACTCCGCTCCCCGACCCAGTACCCGTTCGTCTTTCAGCGCCCGCTGATACAAATAATTGAAAATACGATGCGGTTTGTCGTGAACCGTCACCACCGTGTTGCGCGTCAGGAAGAGATTGACCTCCTCGAGCCGAATCCCCTCGTCATAATCGACATAATCCGCAACCTGAAACTCGACATAGAGATAATTCTTGTAATCGTCGATCTTGGAGCGTTGCCACTCGGTGATGACATCCTCCTCCTCGATCACGTCCTCGATCGCCAGCGGATGAAAATGAAAATCATGCGTCAGGATATACGATTCCTGGTCGTCAGGATCGGTCATATCGATCCACAGCACGACGTCCGGATCGGCGAAAAGGGCATCGAAATCGGCAATTCCGTCTATCTGCCGCACCGGTTCGCCGGCCTTCCAGAAAAACGATCTGATCATGCCCGGTCCTCCTCTCTCACCGCCTCGGATTCATCCATTCGATCCATTATGCCATATCGTTCCTGTTCCACCTCGTCGACGTCGATCTCGCGAATCGCGATTTTTTCGATATGTAAAAACAGATACCCCATGACAAACATCGGCAGGATATCGAAAATGTGAAGGGCCAGACCGAACAGGGCCGCGTCCGGCTTGCTGATCCGGCCGAAAAACAGCGATAATGTCGCCAGCACCGCCAACTCGAATGTCCCGGCGTTGCCGGGCGTGATCGGAATCATCACCGCCAGCGTGTTTACCACCATCAGCACCATCGCCGCCACCAGCGGCAGATCGAACCCGAAAGCGTTAAACAGGCTGTACACGACCATCAACTGCGACACCCAGGCGGCCAGCGACAACAACAGGGTCTTGGTAAAATACTGCGTCGACCGCAACATGGCGATGCCCCGCGTGAACGACCGCGTGAATTTTTTCACCGTAATATAAAAACCCGGCCAGCGGTCGCGGCATAACTTCCGCCCCAGACTACCGGCCGCATCCTGAAAATGAAGATAAACATACATGCAGATCAAAAGCGATATCGTCGCCACCGCGATAATCAACCCGACCTTGCGATACTCCGGCGGAAACGCGAACGAAGCCGCCGACAGGACCATGATGAACACCAGCAGACTCATGGCGTCAAACAACACTTCCAGTACGATCGTCGAGAAAATATAGGTCTTGGAAAGACCCGTCTTGCGCGAAAACAACAATAGCCGCCCGACCTGCCCGGTCAGCGCCGGCATGAAAATATTAATCACCTGTCCCGCCGCGAACATCGGCACGACCCGGCTTAATTTCAGTGGTTTGGAACGCTCGACGATGGTCCGCCAGCGCCACCCCTTGAAAAACAGAATCATAAACTGCGCCAGAAGACAGGGAATGAGATAATATAAATTGACACGATAATAGAGCCGCCGTAAATCATCAAGACTGATATCCTTGACGATATAGGCCAATAATAACAGGGCGAAAATACTGCCCCAAAACTGCTTTTTTTTCAAAAAAGACGGCAGTTCATTCTAAAAAAGTTAACCGGCCGGGGCCGGTTTTTGAATAACAGGGGAAGAGAGAGACAAAGCGTCAGGGTGTCAAGAAAAACAT
>CAZVNK010000112.1:0-369 GCA_964628115.1 uncultured Ignavibacteriaceae bacterium
ACTCACCTTTTTTTCTCCTTGCGGTTAAAGATTCTTTAACCAGAAAATTGAAGCCAGAAAAGCGATTCCCTGCACTTGTTTTACGGTGAGGGACGTCCACTGGAGGTGTTGAACGACCGTGCCCGTCCCGATTTCGATGAACTGGCGATTTTGGTTTTCGACGGCGGCGACGGGGATTTCGATTATTCGGATTACTTTCTGTTTTACGGCGAGGAAGTCGATCGCTGGAGATATCCGGCCGACTCCGAACCGGTGTATATCAACAATCCCTATACGTCGGTCAACAGCTACTGGCTGGCGGTGTCCGGCGATTTTACCACGGGCGGGAAGCGGATGGCGACGTATACCGAATCCGCACCGGCGGACACG
>CAZVNK010000112.1:456-761 GCA_964628115.1 uncultured Ignavibacteriaceae bacterium
CCGTTTACGTTCTACGGTGCGCTTCCGACGGCGATTACCGACAGCGTCGCCGAGGTGCGTCTGCGTCTGAAGGCCGGGAATCCCATGTATGTAATGGTGAACGGTTACAGCGCGACGCAGACCTATAACGGCTATTGGGATCAGACATTCACGACGACGCGATTGCACGCGGGATTGAATTCTTTCCGCATTACCGCCAATGACGCGTTCGATTCACCGCCGCATTTCGACTATGCCGAATGCACCTATCGCGGTTACCTGGCGCCGTCCTACGATGAGTTGGCTTTTGCGATTCGGGACGTGGC
>CAZVNK010000112.1:771-8158 GCA_964628115.1 uncultured Ignavibacteriaceae bacterium
GAGTTCGTGATCGAGAATGATTTCAGTTCCGAACCGTATGTAATCGACCTGTCCGATCCGGCGTCGGCGCGTCTGATCGGCGGAGTCGAAAGCGGATCGGGGATATTGACTTTCCGCGCCGAACTTCAGGAGTCCGGTAGACGGTTTTTCCTGGCATCGCCGGAGAAAACGTATGCGCCGACGGATATTACGCCCTATCAGCCGGTGAATCTGAGAAACACGAGTGAACGGGCGGATTTGCTGATCGTGGCGTATGATGATTTTGTCCCCTATCTCGAGGAGTATGCGGCGTATCGTGAGGAACACAGCGGAATCGAAGTGAAACTGGTTTCGATCAGTCAGGTTATGAATGAGTTTTCCTACGGATTGTATGATCCGACCGCCATCCGGGATTTTTTCAAGTATGCCTACGAGCAATACCCGTCGCCGAAACCGTCGGCCGCCCTGCTGGTCGGCGACGGCATTTATGATTTTCAGAATCGGCTGGGAACACCGGCACGCAATTACGTGCCGCCGTTTATCATGGGCTATGACTCGCTGGCATCGGATGATAATTATGTTTATTTCGGGACAATCGGCTACCTGGACAGCGATCCGCTGGAGTATCCCGGCTTCGACATGGTTATCGGGCGCTGGCCGGTGCAGTCGGTTTCGGAGTTGGCGGCGATAGAGAATAAAGTGCGCAATTATGAAGCATCGACCAATTATGGATCGTGGCGGGCGACCGTGACGCTGGTTGCCGACGATGAATTCGGAGCGTATCAAACCGAATCGTTCCACGTGCGGCAGACCGAGCAGTTGGAGAAGGAATATTTGCCCCGGCGATATTTTCGGAATAAAGTCTATCTTTGGGATTATGACCGTAACTCCAGCGGGGAAAAGCCCGAGGTGAACGAGGATATTATCGAGAGTTTTAACGACGGCACGCTGGTGATCAATTATGTCGGGCATGGCAATCCCGATACCTGGGCGCACGAGCACGTATTCAACAAGGGATCGGATATTCCGCAATTGAACAACGCCGACCGTTTGACGCTGGTGTTCACGGCGTCGTGTTCCATCGGATTTTTCGACGATCCGCAGAGGGAGGGGATGGCCGAAGAACTGGTGCGGTATGCCGGCGGCGGAGCGATCGCGAGTGTGGCGGCGACGCGTCTGGTGTATTCCTCGGAGAACAGTGAGTTCAACCGAATGACCTATGAGACTCTGTTCGGCGATGATCCGCTGACGATTTGCCAGGCCGTATACGCCGCCAAACTGGCTCGTCAGCCGGAGCGTAACGATCGCGCGTATATCTTTTTCGGCGATCCACTGTTGCATTTGGGCACGCCGCGTTATGAGATCAGGTTCACCGATGCTCCCGATACGTTGACGGCGTTGCAACAGCATCAGGTTGCCGGCGAAGTGGTGGACGGTGACGGCAATCCGGTCGCGTTTGACGGTTCGGTTGAAATTACGGTGTATGATTCGGAGATGTTGAAGTCATACGAGGTCGGAACGGTTACGACGGAATACGCACTGGCCGGGCCTCGGATATTCCGGGGATCGGCGGACGTGACTGACGGCGTTTTCGATTTCACGTTTATCGCGCCGCTGGATATCGGCTACGGCGGACAGGGCGCGCGCATTTCGGCCTATGGCCGGTCGACGACGGCCGACGCGCTGGGGCTGGCAGATTCCCTGGTGATCGATACCACGATCACTGCCACGGCGGACGATGAGGGGCCGGAAATCGTGTATTCTTTCGCGGGACGCGACAATTTCGTGTCGGGCGATTATTTACTGCCGGGGGAGACGATGATCCTGGATATTACCGATTCGAGCGGGATCAATCTGACCGGCGGCGCGGGCCATGCGATCACCCTGACGATTGACAATCAGGTTGAGAATATTATCAATTTGACCGATCTTTATGAGTATAACGCGGGCAGTTTTACCGGGGGACGAATCACGTATTCGCTGGGCGAACTGTCGGCGGGGCAACATGTGTTTAAAATTAAAGCGTGGGACAACGCCAACAATTCATCGACGGTTGAATTCGGGGCGGAGAACCGGTTGTTTATGACGGACCTGTTGAACTACCCGAATCCGATGTATGACCGGACGACTTTTTCGTGTTACCTGTCGGCGCCGGCGAACCGGGTCAGCCTCGAAATTTTTACGTTGTCCGGCAAACGAATAAAACATTATGATAGGTACTCCGTCCCTGCGGGCTATCAGGAATTTTTTACCTGGGACGGACATGACGATGATCTCGACCGTGTGGCTACCGGAACTTACATTTACAAAGCGTCGGCATTGTCCGACGGTTTCGGGGACGCGGTCGAGGCCTTCGGTAAAGTAGTCGTAATCAATTAAGCCTTGTGGAGGTTGTTTAATGCGGAAAGCAATTAGTATTCTGATGACCCTAACGTTGCTTCTTATTGTTGGGGCGCAGTCATCGCATGCCAGTGGAGTGTCCAGCGCCGCCGTTCTCTTTTTGCGGATCGCCGCGGGAGCGCGGGCGGCCGGTATGGGGGAGGCATTTGTGGCTGTCGCCGATGATGCCACGGCAACGCATTGGAATCCGGCCGGATTGGGAACATACCCCCTGTCGTACGAATGGGTAACGATTGAGGTCCCGATGGAGTACCGTCCGTTGAAAAAAATCGCCCTGATCAAGGGGGACGTCAGCGGGAACACGTACGGCATGTATGATATCTGGGCGCTTTCCGACGCCGGACTGCTCAAATATTCGGAGGGAAAATGGGTCAAGGGCGCAGTGATCGAAACCGGCGCGAAGGAAGCGGCGGAGATGAAACTTCGCCAGTACACCGGTTTATCGGGAGGAGCGTCTGGAAGAACTGATGAGCCGTATGGGGCGCGCCAACAACAAGTACCCCTTCTCACGAATCGAGGAGTTCGAGCAGTCGGTACTTCCGGCATTTTCAGCCGACACGCTGGTAAAAAACGAAGTGGAATCCACGTTCGTGGCGATGCGGGCCGCGTACAACAAGTGCATGATCAACTGGGACGAGTTCGGTCAGGCCGAAGAACGCTTCCGGGAGGCGTATAAAGATTCCGTGATCCAGGAAAGCGAATCCGACCGCGTCCTGTTCGCGCTTCAAAAGGCGATTCGCAAGTACATGCCGGGCGAACTGCACATTCCGTTCGATATCAATTTCATCGGAAAACTGCGGGATATTTCGGCTGACGGAAAAATGCTCTGGGTCGCGATGGATTCGAACCTGTATCGGTACAACGGAAATTTCTGGCAACATTTCGGTATTGACGAGGGACTGCCCGAGGCCGAAATACTTGGGATCAGGGCCCATGACAAGATGCTGTATGTCAGAACCGACGCCGGACTGGTGGTATATTCCACCGGTGCTTTCAAAAAGCATGATGAAGCCCTGGGATTGCCGTCGAAAACGGTCGAGGCGATATCGGTGGTCAAGGAGGACAATGCCTGGGCGGTCGTGGACGGCGATCTGTATCATTTCGACGGATCGGTATGGAAAAACTATCTCGAATTGAACGACGTCCTCAATGAGTCGCTCACGACCATTTACGATCGGTTCAAGATCAGCGGCACGGAGGAGGAAAAGAACCGCTTCCTGGTCAAGTTTGAAGCATTGAACGACACGGCCGCGGTGGCCGAAGCCGAGGCACGCCGCTCCGCCGCCGAAATGCAAAAGATGATCGACTCGGTCGGCGTGATGGAAGCCTTCAAGGCCTCGCAGGAATCCAAGGAAGAGGAAGCGAAAGCCGCCGACAGCGCCGATACGCCGATCGGCCGCCGATTGAAAATTCCGTATACGGCGGGAATTCCGTTCGACGTGATCGACATGGAAATGGACGAGTCCGGCTTTCTCTGGATCGGCACCGAGTACGGTCTGTTGCGATTCAACGGTAGACAATGGGTGCGGTACGGTTATCGTGATTATCCGGTCGAGCAGGATATTTCGATCGGGGATTTCGCGTTGGGGTTCGTGCATGGCGACACCGCGCGGGCACAACGTCTGACGGAGAATATCAAGACGGTCAACGAGCTTGACGATAACATCCTGCGCAAGGGACAGGTCATCAGAATGTACACCAATCCCACCGGGGCGCGTATCAACGACATCTCCGTGGCGGGGAAAAAGATCTATTTCGCCACCGAAAGCGGAACGATTTTCTTCGACACGCGCTGGGCGCGCATGACCGAAGAGGGTCTGGGCCGTCGCAACACGCGCACGGTCGTGGAAAACGACGGCAATCTCTGGTTCGCCACCATTCGTCAGATTAAGATCCGGGCCGCCGCTCAGAGAGAGATCGCCATGATGCATGTCAACTGGTTGCCGGAACTTGCCGACGACATTTATTACGAATTTTTCTCTTACGTGCAGAATATTCCCGAATGGGGGACAGTCGGCGGCAATATCACGTTTTTGTCATACGGAAAGATCGAGCGCACCGACGCCTCGGGAATCTCACTGGGCGATTTCAACGCGTTCGATATCGCGCTGACGCTGTCGTACGGAACGCCGCTGACGTCGAATCTGAGTGGTGGTATTTCCACCAAAGTGATTTATTCTCACCTGTCGTCGATCGGCACCGGTTCCGAGAAGGGAAGCGGCACCTCGACCGGTCTCGCGCTCGATATCGGTTTGTTGTATAAATTCCACCCGCGCTGGACACTCGGTATGGCCGTGACCAATCTCGGTCCGGACGTGTCGTATATCGACGTGGCCCAGGCCGATCCGCTTCCGCGCAATCTGGCCATCGGCGTGGCCACGTATTTGATCAAGTCGGAATACAACAAACTGCTACTGACGGCGGAAATGAACAAATCGCTGGTCGGTTTCGACGACTCTTTCACCGATGAAATCAAGGAAATTATCTATAACGCCGGCGCCGAGTACCAGTACGGTTCGTTTATCGCGTTCCGAGGCGGTTACGTGTACGACGAAGAAGGCGAAGTGAAAACGCCGACACTGGGATTCGGGTTGATGTATCGGTTGTTCAAGTTCGACTTTGCTTATATTCCGTCGAGTGACGATGTCCCGCTGGCCAACACGATGCGGTTGTCGCTGTCGGCGAAGTTTTAACGCTGAAGGAATGAACTGTTGAAAAGAACACTGTATTTTTTGTATATCCTGATCGGTATCATGGCGGTCGGACGGCCGGTTTGGTCGGCCGACGGGTACAAACTGCTACCGCCGATCGTCCGGCAGGAAAGCCCGGTGACGGAGATCGAGCGTCAGCCGAATCCGATGGCAACGCTGAACCGCCCGTCGACAAGCAACCTGCTGGGGCTTGATCGCGACAAACCGTGGCGGCTTCCCGACCGGGGGCTGGCGTCGGCGGCGGAACCGCGCACGTTGAAGATTCTGGCACTGCGGTTCGATTTCGTCGAGGATGATGATTCGCTGACCACCGGCAACGGCAAATTCGATTTTCGGGATTTCAATACCTTTTACGAGGAGGAGGGGCATATTATCGATCCCGCTCCCCGTAACCGGGAATTTTTCGAGAAACATCTCGAAGCCTTGTCCAATTATTACCTGGCGGTTTCCGAAATCACGCGGGTGCTGGATTTCGTCGTGTATCCGCCCGAAAGCGACTCGGTGTACCATTTGCCGCAAACCATGACGCATTACGGCGAGCGTCGCCCCGAGTTCGGTATCGCCGAAATGTATATCGATTGCATGACGCTGGTCGACACGACCGAAGCGGAGATTACGTTCGCGGATTACGATTCCTATTTTATTTTCCATGCCGGCTCGGATCGGCAGGACGATGTGATTCCGACCGGATATCCGGGTTCGACGCCGAACGATTTGTACGCCGGATTCATCGTAATGGGTGAACCGGTGTTTGTCGACGACAGTACGTATCAGGTTCGGGAAGCGTTGGTCATGCCGGAGACGGGAAGCCAGGACGGCCGGGTGGTGGCGCTCAACGCCACGATCGCGCATGAGTTCGGCCATCAACTGGGGCTGATCGATTTATACAACACCGGGACCTCGCCGTTTATCACACGGGTCGGGGATTTCGCGCTGATGGACAACATGGGGCGCGGAACGGTGGTCGATCTCGGCATGCCGGCGGGATCGGTATCGGACATGTTCCCGGTGTTTCCGACGGCCTGGTCGCGGGCCTTTCTGGGATTCACGGAACCGGTGGTCTTTTATGATGTCGAATCATTGGAACTGGCCGCCGCGGAAATGGTCGACGCCGGTTTGGAGGTCGTCAAGATTCCGATTTCCGAACGAGAATATTACCTGCTGGAAAATCGTCAGATCGATATCGACGGTGAGGATACGTATCCGATCGCGGATGAGCTTACGACGGTTATCATGGGCCCGGGCAAGCCGGTAGTCGATCCGATTTCGGGCGACACCAATCTGGTCCTGACGGGTGAATACGACATCTTGATGCCCGGTTCCGGGATTTTAATCTGGCATGTCAATGAAAGTGTCGCCTCCGATGAAATCATGATCGTCAGCAATTTCACGATCAATGCCCCGGTGGGCGACGATCCTGACTCGGTTATCAGCGATACCACGATTCTGACCCGGTATGACGCCAACATGATGCAGGTTCTGGCCGATCGCCCGTTTCTGGAACTGGTGGAGGCCGACGGTCTTCAACAGTTCGGGCGCGGATATTATGTCCCCGGTTATATCGGGACCCAGGAAGATATGTACTATGAAGGAAACAACACGGCCCTGACACCGAACAGTAATCCGCCGTCGATGACGTTCGCCGGTGCCAACAGCGATATTTATATCACCGATATTTCGGCGTCCGACACGATTATGACATTTTCAGTCGGGTCCGATTTTAAATCGTCCGGATTCCCCCGGCGGGTCGGGTATCCGTCCATTCCGTTTTCACCGCATGCGGTTGATTTATTTAATGATGATGTTTCTGAGTTGGTCTTGGGTATCAACAACAATCTGATGGTGTTCATGGAAAGCGGAGAGGGGTATTGGGCGTACGATCCGCCATACTATGATACATCGTACTCATCGACCGGTTCTCAGCCAACCGCGCTTTCGGTTTTCGCGCATTTTGAGGATGATATCACCGCCGACGTCGTCGTGGGTGATTTCGACCTCGGAACCGGCGATCAGTTCATCGCGGTAGGGGTCAAGAACGCGCTGTACGTATATGAAATGGCCGATGATGATCCGAATGACGGCCGGCCCGATAATCTGTTTGAACCGGTTGTGCTTCCATTGGGTAACCAGATTGTCTGGATGGCGTTTCAGGATTCGATTCTTAGTGCCCTCAGCGTCCGACCGGTTCTCGGCGGTGATGTGGAGATTCGCCTGACCACCTATAATCATCTCGGCGCGCGCGCGACGGTTTTCCCGACGATTAGTGACTATTTGTTATCGCTCTATGGCGCGGTCGT
>CAZVNK010000113.1:0-5342 GCA_964628115.1 uncultured Ignavibacteriaceae bacterium
CCTCGAATTCGGTCACGATCATATCACCGGCGGCAATCAACTCCGCCACGATCTCTTTGCCTTGCAATTGTCGGGCGATTCGCTCCGCCTGATCGCGGCGCAGGGGATGACGGGAACCGATCTCGATCAGGGCGGTTCGGGCATCGGAGAAATTCTCCAGCGCAAACTCGCCTGTTTCACGGTCGACAATAGGGATCGCTCCGCCGAGAATGGATTGCGCCTTCAGGATGCGTTCCGGATCGGGCGGCTCCACCCAGCGTTCGGCAGGCGGGCGTATCGGCGCCAGCACGTAGACCCGGTTCGGTTCCACCCGGTCAATCACGTCCCGAATGCGACGCAGGGCTTCGTCACCGTCGTTGAGTCCTTTTACCAGCATCACTTCGACCCACAATTCCCCGGTGTACTCACGGCGAAAATCAAACAGTCCCTGTACCATACGGTCATAGGTGATTTCGCGATGCGGACGGTTGACCGCGCGAAAGGTCGCTTCATCGCCGGCATCCAGCGTCGGGATCACGACGTCGGCATGGCACAGATCAGCGCTGACGTCCTCACGATACAGCAGAGACCCATTGGTGATGACCGCCGTTTTCACGCCGGTTCTCGCCCCGGTTTCGCGCAGTAACCACCCCAGATCGGCGCACAGGGTCGGTTCGCCGTCACCGACAAACGTCACATACTCCGGCGCGGTTTTGGCGGCGTGTTCGACGATTTCGGCGAGGATATCATTGCGCGGGAAAAAACTCTCCCGTTCAACCTGCAGACGATCGGTTCGTCCCAGTTGACAGTACACACAGGTATACGAACAAACTTTGGCTGGAATCGGACTGACGCCAAGCGAGCGCCCCAGGCGGCGCGACGGGACGGGACCATACACATACATCATCCACCTCTCATTCCAAACCGGTCTCCGGTCAATTAGGACGCGAACGCGGAATCGATCGTAAATCCGTTCGGGTGTTCACGAAAAAGTGACGCCACGCCTTCCAGATGCGGGATAAGTAGCAAACCATGGCGACGGTCGCAGGCGATATCGCCCGGGTTTTGCAAGTGGTCGACCACCACGGTCAAATCCGTGCCCTCCGGGCAACAGCGATAGATAACTCCGGCAGAACGATCGGAAAAATACAGCTGTCCGGCGGAGTCGACGTCGATTCCATCGAGATGCCTGAAATTGGTATCGGTCGTGATGATATCGACTTCCCCCTCCGGCGAGATGCCGTACAGCGCCGGACGCTCCCACCCCACTGCGTACAGTCGGTCGTTATGATAACACAACCCACTCGGAGCATACATACGCGCCAGCAGTGTCACCCGATCGGTTCGGTCGATTTTATATATCGCATTGCCCATCAGATCAGACACGTACAGATTACCATCGCGGTCTTTGGTGATGTCGTTGAGATAGGCGGCGTGAAATTCAGTCAGCGGGATATCCACCACCTGCTTTCCGGTTGCGACATCGAAACCCCGGACCGCATCGATATCGGCGACGTACAGGATATGGTCGCGGACGACCATCCCCTTGGGGGCGTGAAGCGTTTTATCGCTGTCCCTCCCGTTGATGAAATAATTGTCCACCAGCGCCATTTTGCGATCGAACTTGATAATATAACCGTTATCCCAGCGGGCGCGCGGATCACCGTTGATATTGGAGACGAAATAGCAGTCGGATTCGGAATCGAAAATAAAACTCGCCGGACTTTGGTACACCACGCTTTGTCCCAAACTGTCCTTATGGAGAAAAACATGATTGGCGGTCGGTGACCAGCCATCGTCGTTCGATTCCGATGAGCAGGCGCACAGCCCCAGCACCACCAGTATAACCGGCAAAACAATTGCCGAATGCTTCATTCCCGAAATCAACGTCGTGAACATCGCCGTCCTTTCGCTGATTGTCTAAAAATCGTTTTCATACACAATATAGCCAATCTCGCAGGGGACACAATGAATTATTATTTATGTATCAAAGCGCGCTTCGGATTGTCGTTATGACTATTTTTCGTCAGGCCATGATTTCGCAAAACAGGCTCGATTCGTCGATTTCATGCACGGCATACGCGGCGGTGAAATTACTCATGATTTTCTTAAAATCATCGGCGGAATAGGTTGTCCCGGAGAATCCGTCCCTGCTGACGATTTTGCCTCTGCGCGTGGCCTCATAATCGATTTCACCATGCAGGCCATGCTGGGCCTGCAGTTCGAACCATTTCAGACGGTCCTCCCAGATTTTGTCCGAATAACTCGAAATCAACACCCTTCCCCCCGGCTTCGTTATACGAAGACTTTCCCGGACCAACAGCACCGGATCGACATGAAAGGCGGACATTCCGTTTTGGATACATACGACCAAATCGAAAATTCCGGGGGCGAATGCCGTAGCGATTGCATTCATGACGATCAGACGGACATTGTCGGCGGGAATCTTCCGCGCCAGACGGATACCGGCGAAAGCGTTATCTATGCCGTAGATCGTGCGTGCATGATCGGCCAGAGCCTGCAAAACCCGTCCGTACCCGCATCCCAGTTCCACGACGAGATCATCCGGTTTCATGCGGCTTCGGACAAAGTCGATCTCGGAGCGAAGGTACTGTTGAATGCGCGGCGGAGCGATGTCATACGCTTGTCTCAACCGTTCGGCGGACAGTTTCTCTTTGTAATAATCGAAAGACATGGCAGGTGATACCGACTATAACACCGTCTCCGTTTGCATGACATCATGCGATTCACTTGCATGGCTGTCCGCGATAGACGCGGAGATCACGATCAAAAGCGCAATCAGCGCCATAATGACAATCGTTCCCACAACCGCTTTCATGAAAGACGAAAATCGACGCATCGTATCACTCCCCGGCCTGATCGGGGCGTTGCCGCCGCCGAAAGGTACGTTCAACACAGTCACGTTATCATACATACCCGTACCGGTCGTGCAATATTCAATTCTGCCGCGTATTTTTCGTCTTTGTCTATTCTCCCAAACTCGGATGCATATCGAACACCCGGAATAAAAAGGCGTACGTGTCGGCGGCCTCGTCCAACTGCTTGCTGGTCGGTTTGCCGCCGCCGTGGCCCGCTTTGGTTTCCACGCGCAGGAGAATCGGATTCTTACCGCTGTCGGCGGTTTGAAGCGCCGCCGTGTATTTCTTGGCATGGGCCGGCACCACCCGGTCATCGGTGTCGGCGGTGAAAATCAACGTCGGCGGGTAGGTCGCACCGAGTTTGACATTGTGCAGAGGCGAATACGCCATGATATACCGAAACGCCTCGGGATCGTTTTCCGGATCGCCGAATTCCGGTATCCAGTAATGACCGATGGTGAACTTGTGATAGCGCATCATATCGGTCAGGGGCACCTCGCACAACGCCGCGCCGAACAAATCCGGCCGTTGATTGATACACGCCGCCACCAGCAGGCCGCCGTTGGAGCCGCCCTCGATCGCCAGGCGCGAAGAATTGGTGTACCCGTTTTCGATCAGCCATTCCCCGGCGGAGATGAAATCATCGAACGCCGTCTGACGGTTTTCAAACATTGCCGCGCGATGCCACTCCTCACCGTACTCACTTCCACCACGCAGGCAGGCTTCGGCAAACACGCCTCCGCAGGCCATCCACGTCGCCCGGGTGCTGGAAAATCTCGGTGTTACCGAAACGCCGAAACCTCCGTAGCCGTACAAAACGGTGGGATTGGTGCCGTCGAGTTTCAAGCCTTTTTTATGCGACACGAACATCGGGACTCGGGTCCCGTCTTTCGACTCGTAAAACACCTGATGCACTTCGTACTCGTCGGGATTGACCTTGATATCCGGGCGGAAATACACGTCCAGCCGGTCAGTCTTGACATCGTACCGCATGATACTCGACGGGTACGTGTACGACATAACATTAAAGAACAACTCGGTATCGTTTCGTTCGCATTTCAGCCGACCGACGGAACCGAGCGCGGGTAGCTCGATATCGTGGTCATACGCGCCGTCGAGATCGAACAGTCTCACCTGATTGATAACGTCATGCTGATACACCATGATCAGCCGGTCGCCGAGCAGTTCGACCTGGGCGATTACGTCCTCGCTCTCAGGAATAATGTCCCGCCAGTGTTCGCGCTCGGGTTGATCGACGTCGATGGCGATCACTTTCCCTTTGGGGGCGTCGAGATCGGTATGAAAATAAAAAGCCGATCCAATGTTATCGATGAATCGATATGAAGCGTCGGCAGAATCAAGCAGGCGCACGAAATCATCGTCGCTGTCAAGCGGTCGATAGTATATGCGATTTTGACTTGCGGTTCCCTTCCACACCTGGAGTACAAGATATTTTCCGTCGTCGGTGACGGTCGGTTCGAATGCCAGATCGATATCATCCGGTCGCTCGTATATCAGCTTGTCCGCCGACTGCGGTGTCCCCAGCCGATGAACATACACTTTGTGATGGCGGCCGTATTCATCCTCCGGCACCGCGCCGCTGTCGGGAAAACGCCCATAATAAAAGGCATCGTTGTTCGGTGTCCAGGCCGCGTTGGAAAACCTCACGCGTTTGATCGTCTCATCGTATTCGTCGCCGGTCCGGGCCTTGCGGATACGTATCTCCTGCCAGTCACTACCGTGACGAGAAACGGAATAGGCAATCAACGAACCATCCGGGCTGACGAAAGTCTGCGGGACCGCGACGGTGCCGTCCTCACTCATGAGATTGGGATCGAGGATTTCGGTTTCTTTCCCGTCAAGTCCCCGCTTGCGGCACAACACATACTGATCTTTCAAACCGTCGTTTTTCAAATAATAATAATGATCGCCCTTTTTTATCGGACAGGTATATCGCACGTAATCCCACAACTCGGCCAGTCGTTGTTTTAAGGCCTCGCGTTCCGGGGTATTGACAAAGTCGGCGGTGATTTTGTTCTGCACGGTCACCCAGGCAATCGTCTCGTCGGAATCGGGATCCTCCAGCCAGCGAAACGGATCGGCGATATCCACCCCGTGATATTGATAGAACACGTCATCCCAGCGAGCCTCGGGATAAACATCTTTCCATGATACGGGCTGTTCGGCGATAACCGCGCCCGATATCGACAACAGGCAGAACAAGAGCAACGCCGCGCCGACCGTGTGACGGTTGATGCGATATGACAGGGCTTGTCTCGGTTGTGGTGGGTTCATGGTGGTCACTCCTTATCGAAACCGACATTAATCTTCTTTTTGGGATTCTTTCTTTTTGATTATTTCCTCAATGCGCGCGCGTCGTTTTTCCAGTCTTTCCTGTTCGGCCTTGAGTTTGTCCAGTTCCGCCGGTTCGACGGCCTTTTTCATTTGCTCTTTGATTTCTTCCAGTCTTTTGCCGTCCGCCTC
>CAZVNK010000113.1:5352-8119 GCA_964628115.1 uncultured Ignavibacteriaceae bacterium
GACGATTCTTTATCGGCTGACGATTTAGTAGCATTAACACTGGAAACCGGTAATTCCAGTCTTTTGCCGTCCGCCTCGACATATTCTCGCAGTTTTTCAATCGACTCGGCCTGCTCGGCCTTGTCGAACACCAGCGTTTCCGGTTTGGCGGCGGATGCAACCGGTTTCTCTTCGATAATCGGCACTCGTGGGATGAACCGATCATCCTTGACGAAGGCGCGGGTGTTCATGAACGTCGGCGAGACGATTTCCACTCCACCCCGATGCAGTTTGTCAAGCATCATCGCACGCAAATGCGACCGAGTCGAAAGCAAGTGCATGATATTGACCAGAAGGCCCGCCCCGCGGTAGGTGATGGAAAAATCTCCCAATTCGATCACATACACGAATGCCTCCTCCAATTCCGCCGCAGAGGCGGCCTCCAGAAGCAATTTTTCCACCTGCTCATGCGGGATATCATACCCCAGCGACACCTCGGCCGATATTATGGTCCCGGAAGCGCGGATAACTTTCACCGGATGAGTCACCAGGTACAAATTAGGCATGGTGGTCAGATCGCGGTCCTCGGTTTGAATCTCGACGTGGAACAGTCCCTGTTCCGAGACCCGTCCGAAATGCTCCCCGACGCGGATAAAATCGCCGGGACGGAAATTGCGCACACTGCGAAGCATGAATCCCGCCATGATATTGCTCAGAAACGTGGTCGACGATAACGCGATCGCGGCGGTGAACAGAATCCCGATCAGGCTCAGCAACTGCCCGCGCGTGTTGTCATTGATCGGCAAAACCAGCACAATCGCCAGAATTCCGACAAAAACCACCAGCAGGGTAACGATCTGACGACGGAATCCGCCATCGGCAAGTCCCTCGGTACTTTTGTCGATAATGCGCCGGACGATGAATAACACCGCGATCATTCCGAACACGGCGATGACGGTCGGCCAGAAGGATTTCAGCGTTAACAGGGCGTTATGTAAAAAATCCATGAGTCTTTCTCCATATTCGGGTATTGATCATTCACCGGAAAACCGGTTTGAGATATCAGTCATCGCGTATACATCTATATAGTAAATATTCATATTCTATGCGATTGATACAGTCTAACGGATTGACCCACCACTTTTCAATATATTTTTATGAATAAAAAGCAGGGCGGACGGCTGAATCTCAGCCTTTGAACAAAAGCACGATCGAGAAAAACGACACCGACGCCGGCAGAGCAACCGACAATGACAGCGATGTAAGCGTCATCAACAGAAAGGTCGCGGCAATGGACGGCACGACTACAAAGCGAAGGATATTCAGGGACAGCTTCACCAGCTTGATTATGACTTGCACGGCAATGGCCATACATAAAATGGTCAGGGCGATCAATCCGGGCGTGCCGGCCTTTTGCAGGATGAACTGCTTCGCCGTGATCAGCGATTCGGGTACGGTGACCAATAAATCCATAGCCTGCTGAATGTAATTACCCAGGGCTTCCAATGCGTGACCTATGATATTTCGCTGTCCCGATTATGGGGACGTCGGTGAAAATGTTACCCAATTGTTTTAATTTTACGCTTGAAACAAAGCGTTGTCCATTAAAAAAACGCTTTAACCATGCACAAAATAACAGCGCGAGCTATTATTATGATGCGCTTTCGCTTAACGGAAGGATTTCAAGAAGATTGCGAAGGGATGCTATCTCGAAATCGGGGATATATGATGTGTTATTGACGGCGTTGTTGCGATTCAGCCAGGCTGATTTTACGCCTGCTGTATTTGCCCCGGCAATGTCGGATTCGAGTGAATCGCCGACGTGAAGCAGTTCATCGGGTCGTCCGATTGATACCAAACTTTCCCTGAATGCTTCCAGACGAAGTTTTTCCAAATTGGTTTCGATGCCTTTGAGTCGGTCGAACACGTCCAGACGAATCCGCGTCGCATGACGGATTTAAAATCCCACAGCGTATCGTCAACATCGAAGGTGACGGCTTTGATGCATGATAACGATTTCATATATATGTCTTTATTACCCCGCAATCTCTATCAACGCCTTCAGCGATGAGATCACGTGGGTGGTATGGTTTTGATCGGGGTCGGTGGAGGTGTCGGACAAGCCGCCGTTGGAGTAATCCATTTGGACTGTACTATCGCCGTCGCGCTTGATCAATACCGGTGTCAGTCCCGCCGCCAGCGCGCCGTTGACGTCTTTCATCGTGTCGCCGACATATAACACACGGTCAGGATTCACCCCGGTTTGTTCCAGCGCGGGTTTGAAGATGTCGGGATTGGGTTTGGTTACTCCGACCTCGCCGGATACCACCACGGTGTCAAAAAACGCCGTCAGTTTGAAATCATCCAGAAGTTTGCGCAGATGCGGCGGATGATCGAAATCGGAGATCAGCGCCAGTGTTTTGGTTTTGGCAAGCTCGGTCAGCACCGGAATCGCATGCGGATCGGGGGTGATATGTTTCTGCCACGATTTCGCGGTTTGATCGGCGGTTTCTCTTAACGCGTCACTATCGAGATGCAAACCGATTGCGTTACAATGCGCCCTGATTCGTCGTTCATAGACGGTCAGATTGTCATCGTCGGCATCCGGTTCCGGTCGGGAGAAGAAATTGTGGCAGGTTTCCTCGAACGCTCTTTTTGACAGGGTCAAACCACGTCGACACAGACCGGCATAAAAGACCTCCAGCCATTCATTCCACGCGGTTTCCATATCGCCGTACACGAGCAGGGTTCCGTATAGATCGAAAAATACGCCGGTATATGTCATGCT
>CAZVNK010000114.1:0-2623 GCA_964628115.1 uncultured Ignavibacteriaceae bacterium
ACCGCGCCGATCACGAACACGTTGGCGTCGGCTTCCTCCGCGCGCGACAGGACAAATTTCACGGTTTCCTGATTATCGATCACCGGCGTGGTATTCGGCATGCAACAGACCGACGTGAATCCGCCGGCCGCCGCCGCCTGACATCCGGTAATGATCGTTTCTTTATCTTCTCGTCCCGGCTCACGCAGATGCACGTGCATATCGATCAACCCCGGCACCACCAGACTGCCGGAGGCGTCGATCACGCATTCTTCCGGCATTTTCGCGGTGATCTTCGCGGTTTTATCGGTTTCGGTGGAAACCTGTGCGATTTTTCCGTCCTTTACGAACACGTCGGCTTCTTTTCTGAAACCGAGTGCGGGGTCGATGGCGCGCCCGCCGCTTATTACCATGTCATAGTCAGCCTTACTCATTCGTCCTCTTCCTCCTTCTCCTTCTTTCCCGACAGCAGGTACAACACGGCCATACGTACGGCCTGACCGTTGGTTACCTGGTCGAGAATCACCGAGGTCTTGCTGTCGGCGACTTCGGGCATGTTTTCCACGCTGCGATTCCTCGGCCCGGGATGGATGATGGTGTAATTTCGTTTGAGTCGTTTCAGTCGCTCTTTGGTCATGGCGAACAGGTTGGTGTACTCGCGTTGTGACGGAAACAGCCCGGCTTGCTGTCGTTCGAGTTGAATGCGCATGATGTTGACCACGTCGGCGCCGTCGATAGCCTCATCGAGATCGGTGTAAATATCCACACCGAATTGCTCCACCTCGTAAGGCAGAAGTGTCGACGGCCCGCAGACCGCGACCGATGCGCCCATAGTCTTCAGTCCCCAGATATTGGAACGCACCACCCGCGAATGTTTGACATCGCCCACCAGCACCACCCGCAATCCGTCGAGCTTGCCGTATTTCCTGCGAATGGTGAACATGTCGAGCAGGGCCTGGGTGGGATGTTCGTGCGCGCCGTCACCGGCATTAATGATATTGGACTGGACACAATTGGTCAGAAAATACGGCACGCCGGGCGAGGAATGCCGCACCACCACCATGTCGATTTTCATCGCTTCGATATTGCGCACGGTATCCTTGAGGCTTTCGCCTTTTTTTACCGACGACACCGAGGTCGAAAAACTGATGGTGTCGGCCGAGAGCCGCTTTTCCGCCAGTTCGAACGAGATACGGGTGCGGGTCGACGGTTCATAGAACAGGTTCAGCACGGTTATTCCGCGCAGAGTGGGGACCTTTTTAATCGGTCGGTCCAGAATTTCGCGGAAGGATTCGGCGGTATCGAGAATCAGAGAGATTTCATCGGCCGTGGCGTCTTCCAGTCCGAGAAGATGACGTGAACGAAGTTTCATTTCGTTTTGCCCCCCTTCTTTTTGGATGTGGCGTCAGCCGTTTTTCCTGATTTCTTCGCGGCCTTTTTCAACGCACCCTTGACGGCGACCACGACTTCCCGATCGTCTTTTTCATCCAGCCGCACCAGCACGCGGTCGTCGCGCGAGGTGGGGATATTTTTACCGACATAATCGGGCCGGATCGGCAATTCCCGGTGACCCCGGTCGATCAGCACCGCCAGTTGAATCGAACGTGGACGCCCGAAATCGACAATGGCATCGAGCGCCGCCCGGATGGTTCGCCCGGTGAACAAAACGTCGTCGACCAGGATGATATTGCGGTCGACCACGTCGAACAGGATTTCGGTTCGCTGGATAATCGGCTGATCGAGCTTGGAGTGCACGTCATCGCGATAGAGATTGATATCCAGAAGTCCCACCGGCACTTCGGCGCCCTCGATTTCCTTGATTTGCGCGGCGATACGTTTGGCCAGATAGGCCCCGCGCGTCAGGATGCCGATCAACACCCGTGTTTCCGCGCCGCTGTTGCGCTCGAGAATTTCATGGGCGATACGCGCAATGGCGCGATTGATTTTCCTGTCGTCAAGCAGTATCTCTTCCTGAGGCTTGGTCAAAACTCCTCCCTCGCTTGCGATGTTGGTATGAAAAAGGATAAACCGGACGGTACCATAAACCGCGTGGTATGGAAAGGTGTGATACGATGTGTATGCCCTGCCGCCATATTATCCCTTAGCCGCCTCTCGGGACGACCTTAAAAGGTTAACGTTTTCTGATTATATACAATATTGCCGATTGGTCAAGAGCTATCTGAAAAATACCGCCAAATAATCGACCGGGTGACGAATGTCATCTTTGGGAAGGTAGTCAGAGTGGCGTTATAACAAGCGTTATGATCCGATACGCTCCGCCAGTTCGGATTCGGAAAAACAGGTCACCTCGCCGAATGTCTCGCGCTGATACACCACCAGTTCCGGCTGAGATAAAAAATCGGCATAGGATACATCGGCGAAAAACCGTCGCTTGTCGTGCACACCGCGCACGGTTCCATCCTTGAGGACGATGACCGAATCGCATAAATCGAACACGATATCGCCGTAATGCGAGACGATGACAATGCCGATCCCCTCCGCGCGAAGTTTTCCGATCAAGCGTTTGAACTGCAAGATCCCCCGCGCATCGAGCGCGCAGGTCGGTTCATCGAACAGTAAAAACGACGGGCGCAGGGGAAGCACCGTTCCGAACGCCAGACGCCGCCGCTCGCCCCCCGAAAGC
>CAZVNK010000114.1:2633-8072 GCA_964628115.1 uncultured Ignavibacteriaceae bacterium
GATGAGCGAATCGCTCGCGGGGCAGTCCGATCAGTTCGTACGTCTCGGCGGTGACACGATCGAGATCCGGGGCGTGCACGTTCTCCGCCCCGAAACGGATTTCCCGGTCGACCGTTTCGAGAAAGAACTGCCGTTCGGACTGTTGAAACGACACCGCCACCGCGCCGGGTTTGAATTCAAAGCCGGAATAGACGACCTCACCCCCGGTCGGTTTTAAAAGCCCCGCCATTATCTGTATCAGCGTGGTCTTGCCGCTTCCCGACGGCCCCACCACACCGGTCACCGTCCCACTTGTGATCTCCAGCGAGAGCTTCTCAAACAGCGGCGTCGCCGAATCATAAGAAAACGAGACATCATGCAAAGCAATACATTTGCCCGGGGTATTGATTTTCTCGACCGGTTCGGAGCCGTTTATTCGACGGGGAAAGTCGATATGTTTTTTCATGCGAAAAGTCAGCGGGACCTCGATTCCGGCGTTCAGGCAAACATCGATATTGTCATACACGACCGACGGCGTATCGTCGAGCAGGATTTCCCCGTCCTTGAGAAGAATCACGCGACGGTATTTCAGCGCGATATCGGCATACTGGGTAATCCGAATCACGGTCAGTTCCGGATTCTCCCGGCGCAATCGACTGATGGCTTCGGAAAGTTGTCGTTTGCCGGATTCATCGAGAAACGAACCCGGCTCATCGAGAATCAGAATATTCGGACGAATCACCATCACCGACGCCAACGCCAGCCGTTGTTTTTCACCGCCGGACATCTCCGAGGTCAGCCGCCCGATAAACGACCTCAGCCCGAACTGCTCCAGCGATTGCATGACCCGCTCGCCCAGATCGGGTTGCTGAACATTCATGTTTTCCAGAGAAAATGCGGTTTCCCGTTCCACCGTGGTCGAGACCAGTTGATTGTCGGGATTCTGGAACACCAGCCCGACCGTCCTCTTGACACGGTTGGCGTCGTGGTCATCCGATGGATTCAGTCCATCGACCCGGATGTCTCCGGAATTGGCGCGGTACACGCCGTTGATCAGCAGAGCCATCGTGGTCTTGCCGGAGCCGTTGTTGCCGACCACGGCGACCTGTTCGCCCCGCTTGATATGCAGTGTAACATTGCGCAGGGCGGTAATGCCGTCGGGATAAGCGTATGTAACGTCGTTAAATCGTATCATAAAAAAACCGCCGACGGCTAATTAACACCATCGGCGGAAATATGCAAGTTAATCGTTACCCTATTCTTTGAAACAAACGTCTTGCCCGCGGGCCGCACGGGTTTCGTCAAGCCGGCGAACCGGCGTCATATGCGGCGCGGAGGTCAATTTCTCCAGATCGGATTCGGCCTCTTTGGAAATCGCGATCAGCGTCTCGGCAAAACTCTCCAGCGTCTCGCGACTTTCGGTTTCGGTCGGCTCGATCATGAACGCCTCGTGCACGATCAGCGGGAAATACACGGTCGGCGCATGAAATCCGAAATCAAGCAAACGCTTGGCGATATCCAGCGCCTTGGCTCCGTGTTTTTTCTGCCGATCGCAGGAAAGCACGAATTCATGCTGACAAATCCGGTCATACGGAATGTCAAACTCGTCCTTCAACAACACCCGCAGATAATTGGCGTTGAGGAAGGCGTTTTCCGCCACCGCCCGCCAACCGTCCGCGCCGAGCGTGCGAATATAGGCATACGCCCGGATATTGTTGGCGAAATTACCGTAGAAATTATGCACCCGCCCGATCGATTTGGGACGGTCATAATCCAGGTTGTACTTATCACCGTCTTTCGCGATTACCGGAAGCGGCAGGTACGGCTCCAATTTTCCGACCACGCCGATCGCGCCGGCGCCCGGGCCGCCGCCTCCGTGCGGAGTCGAAAAGGTCTTGTGCAAATTGAAATGAAGCAGATCGAAGCCGATTTTGCCGGGTTTGACGATTCCCAGGGCGGCGTTCAAATTGGCCCCGTCCATGTAAATCAGCGCACCGGCATCATGCACGATCTTCGCGATCTTTTCGATATTGGATTCGAACAATCCCAGCGTGTTGGGATTGGTCAGCATCAAGGCCGCGGTGTCCTCGTCAATCACCGCTTCGATCGTCTCGGGAGATACGATCCCGTCTTCGTTGGATGCGATCTGCACGGCTTCGTAACCGGCCAGCACCACCGAGGCGGGATTGGTCCCGTGCGCGGAATCGGGAATCAGGACTTTCTTGCGAACGTTGCCCTGATCCTGATGATAGGCGCGGATGATAAGCAGGCCGGTAAACTCGCCCTGCGCACCGGCGACCGGTTGCAAAGACAAACCGTCGAATCCCGAAATCTCCTTGAGATACTCGGTCAGTTCATACATGATTTGCAGGGAACCCGACGCGGTCGAACACGGGGCCAGCGGATGCTGGGCGACAAAGCCCGGCATTGACGCGGCCGTCTCGTTGACCTTCGGATTGTACTTCATGGTGCACGAACCGAGCGGGTAAAATCCCCGGTCGATGTGATGATTCTTGACCGACAGGCCGACATAATGCCGCATCAATTCGCCTTCGGTAATCTCCGGAAGCGCGGCGTCGGCACCGCGACGATGCGCTTCGGGAATCAGCGCCAGCAGATCCGACTCGGATCGCGCGGTTTTCGGCCAGGGGCATCCTTCGAGACCCGATGCCGACTTTTCGTAGATGAGTGTTTTATGTTCCGTCATTTCGTCGATGTACTTTCTGTTAACCTTCCTCCTCCGGGGGAGGCGGATTTTTCAGCCGCTCGACCTGCGCCTTGGCATAGGCGGTGTCGGGGCTTTCGGGATATTTATTCAGAAAATCCTCGAAATTCGAGATCGCCTTCGCGGTGTCGCCTTTCTGACGATAGCAAATGGCCGTCCAGATCAGCGCATCCTGTCCCGATTCGGCATCTTTGAATTTCTTCATGACTTTCGCGAACTGCGCCACGGCGTCATCGTATTTTTCGTTGCGACGCATGATATTGCCGATTGAGATCATGGCCTGGTCGGTATACCCGTCCTTGTTGTCCGGATCGGCGTTGACCACTTTCCGATAGTATTCGTCGGCTTCCTCGAACAGACCGCGGTCGGAATACTTGTCGGCCACGGCGTAAATCGTCTCGGTCGTGACTTCGGAGTCGGGAAGATTGAGATAATAATCCAGCGTCCCGATACCGTTCAGGTAATTGTCAACCGTCTCGAGAAACTCGGCCGGTGGCAAATAGCCGCCGATCCGATCGATCTCGGTTCCGTCGCTGTTGGCCAGAAGTACGGTCGGATAGCCCTGCACGCGAAACGCTTTTGCGGTCGCGGAATCGACTTCGGCGTCGATTTTGACGAACACGATGTCATGCGATCTTGCGACGACCGCCGAATCGACATACGTCACGGTATCGAGCATCTTGCACCATTTGCACCAGTCGGTGTAGAAATCGATTATCATCGGTTGGTTTTTCTCGGAGGCGGTCTGCAAAGCCTGATTGTAGTCGGTTACAAATGTGATCGACGGGCTGAAAACAGGTTTCGATCCATTCTCTTGTTCATCGCGTCTCCAATCTTTATCTCAAATGCCTTTATTCTTCTCGCTTGTACCATCTATTTCTCATCGTCCGGCTTCAGCCATTTGTCACCGAGAATCATGGTCAGAATGTCCTCGGTTTCCTCACGGAAATCCGCCGGCACGTGAATTTGAAACTGTCCGAGTTGTTTGCCGTACGCCTGCGGAAGATTCAATCCGGCCTGGCCGAAAAATCCCGATTCCGAGAACAACACCACCGGAATGTTATACGACTGCAGGGTTTCCTTGGCGAAGTTGGCCGAGGTGACATCGTTGACCCGCGCCACCAGAATCCATTCGCTCTTGTCATCGGCAGGCGCGTCGTTCGATTCGAATTCATAACCGCACGCCGGACACGCGGACAGATCACCCGTGTAGTTTTCCCTACACTTCGGACAGTACGGCATGAGACGCATACTCCTTTACCGCCGACACCAGCGCGTCGATTTCGGCTTCGGTTCGTTTCTCGGTGGCAGAAATCAGCAAACCGTCATCCATTCCTTCGTAGAAACGCCCGAGATTGATCCCCGGCAGAACGGCCTTCTCACGCACCAGCGTTTCGATCAGCGGTTTGACCGGGACCGGCGATTTGATCGCGATCTCCCTGACAAACGGGCCGTCGAAATACAGCGAGAATCCGTCCAGGGCACACAGCTTTTCAGCCAGCCGATGCGTTTTGTCCATGGATAGCAGTGCCACCCGTTTCAGGCCCTTCCGGCCCATCAGCGACAGATATACCGTCGCAGTCGTGGCGCATAACGCCTGGCTGGTGCAGATATTCGACGTGGCCTTGTCGCGACGAATGTGTTGTTCGCGCGTTTGCAGGGTCAGCACGAAGCCGGGATTGTTTTCGGTATCGACGGTGCGGGCCACCAGCCGTCCGGGAAGCATGCGCACCAATTCTTTTTTGACGGCGAAGAATCCCAGCAGAGGCCCGCCGAAATTCAACGGGATGCCCAGCGGTTGTCCCTCGCCGACGGCGATATCCGCGCCGTAGTCGGCGGGGGTCTTGAGCACCGCCGCCGAAATCGGATCGACGGCGAGAATCAAGTGCCCGCCCACGCGGTGCACCAACTCGCCGACGGTTGCGACGTCTTCGATCAAACCGAAGAAATTCGGTTGCGCCAGAATGACACAGGCGGTGTTTTCGTCAACGATATCGGCCAGGCGACTGCTATCGATCAGGCCGCCGCGATGCGCCACCGTGACCAGATCGGTATCGAGACCTGCCAGGTAAGTTTTGATTACCTCGCGATACAACGGATTGACCGTATCGGATACCACGATTTTGTTACGTTTGGTTTTGGCCATCGACAATCGCGCGGCCTCTGCCGTGGCCGATGCGCCGTCGTACATCGAGGCATTGGCCACGTCCATGCCGGTTAACCGGCAGATATGCGTCTGAAATTCATAGATAACCTGCAAAGTACCCTGCGCCACCTCGGCCTGATACGGCGTATAGGCGGTGGCGAATTCCGGGCGGTTGACGATCTGATTGACCGCCGAGGGAATGAAATGGTCATACACTCCCCCACCGGCGAAGATCGCCGTATCGCCGGAATTTTTCTTTGACAGCCCCTCGATTTCTTTCAGCAGTTCGAGTTCCGACAGGGATTGCGGAAGATCCAAAGGGGCGGAGTTACGCAGGTTTTCCGGAATCGGCGCCAACAGTTCGGCAAACGACGAGACGCCGATCGCATCCAGCATGCGGCGTCGGTCGTCATCCGTATTCGGTATATACCCCATGATGTTGTTCAAATCCTATTTAACTAATTTTTGATACTCCTCGGCAGTCATCAGCTTGTCAAGATCCTCGGTATTGCTCATGGCGATTTTCACGATCCAGCCCTCGTCATAGGGACGGCGGTTGATAACCATCGGGTCATCCTCCAGATCTCCG
>CAZVNK010000115.1:0-5341 GCA_964628115.1 uncultured Ignavibacteriaceae bacterium
TCTGGAGGTTGAGCTCGGTATTGTTTACAAGGATTTTCATCTGTCAGGTATTTGGATCGGCGGCGGTTCGCCCTCCGGCGCACTGCCGAAACCGAGTGAAAGTTGATGTTTTTCTTCGTCTGGCATGTCAGTCTATTTCTGCAAATCTTCCGGCGACCGATATCGTTCCTTCTTGATCGCCTGTATCTTTTCCACGAATTCGCGCGGATCGATTACCTTTTTTTCTATCAAAAGGCTTACCAGCGCTTCCTGGGCCAGGTTATTGGAGAGCGCCAGCTCTTCATAAGTAACCCCGCGTTCTTTGCCGTCGACCACCATTTTCAGCGCAAATTTCTGTTCATCATCGGCCATTATTTTTCTCCCGTTCGCTCGATCGGATTCAGGCTTCCCTGGCGATATCCCTCGAGATCAACCGCGACATATCGGAAACCCGCGTTTTTTACACCCGCAATAATTTTCTCTCGAATCTCGTTTTCCAGCATGCGACCGATATCCTGGGGCCGCAATTCCAAACGCGCCACGTCGCGATGATAGCGCACCCGAAAACCATCGAATCCCAGCGCCCGCACCGCTGTCTCCGCTCTGTCTATTTGCCGCAGTCGCTCGGCTGTCACCGCGATACCGTGCGGAATCCGCGACGCCAGGCAGGCCGAAGCCGCTTTCTCCGCAACGGTCAGGCCGTGTCGACGCGCGATGGCGCGAATAGCGTCCTTGTCCAGCCCCGCTTCTTTCAACGGCGAGACGACTTGAAATTCATCGGCCGCTTTCGTTCCCGGACGATAATCGCCGGAATCCGAAACATTGGCGCCGTCGAAAATCACGGCAATATTTTTCTCCGTGGCGATTTTCGTCAATTCCCCGAACAGTTCCGCCTTGCAAAAGTAACAGCGATCGTGCGGATTGGCGACATAGTTTTTATTGTCGATTTCGCTCGTTTCGATTTTCACATATCGGTCATCGGGCAAACCGATTTCCCGCGCGGTGTTTTGCGCCGTCTCGGCTTCGCCCGAGGCGTACGATTCGGATTCCGAGGTTACCGCCCAGACCCGTTCCGGCCCGAGCGTCCGCACCGACGCCCACAGCACCAACGCCGAATCCAGCCCGCCGGAATACGCCACCAGAACACTATCATATTGTTTTATGAAATCAAACAGCGCCTGTTCGTGTGCCACACTCACGACTAAAATTCCACCTTTTTCGGCTCTCCGTACTCAATGGTGAAAATCGGCATATCGATGTTTTCCCGATTGGCGCCGAATGATACGGCCCCCGCCACGCCTCGGTAGTTTTGCACGGTGGAAAGATGCTCGCGAATGCCGGATCGTGTATACCGTCCGGCCCGAACGGCATCGCAGATCAGAGACATGGCGTCATACCCGAGTCCCTCGAGATGTCCCGGCTGACGTCCGTAGCGATGATCGAAATCGATTTTGAATTGCATGTAGCGATCATTGACTTCGGTATTGATTCTCCCCGATGAAAAATAACAGGTTTTGAGCACGTCGCTTCCGAGATCGTACACCGCCTTGTTGTCCCAGTTGTCGGATCCCAAAAACACCGTGTTGAGACTGTAAAACTGCACCTGCGGCAGAAGCATTTGCAACTGCGACGGTTCCGCCGGGATGTACATGCAGTCGATCCAAACCGGAACCGCCTCGGCGTCGATCGTGTCACCCTCATCGGTCAGAAAAATAATCGAATCGAGCAGTTCGCCGATAATCTGCGACTTGATGTCTTTCACGAACGGACCGAAATCGGTTTCGCGAACGCGAAAATATTCAATGGTCAGGATATGTCCCCCCAGCTCTTCGAACCGCTCCGAAAACGCCCGCGCCATGCTTAAATTATCCGGCGACGTCGGCGTGATGATCGCGGCAGTGTCGGCGCCGAGCCGGTTCACCGCGAAGTCCGCCATCCGTATCCCCTGCCAGTCAAGATTCGGTTGTAATTGAAAACAGGTCGATGACAACTCGGTCAGACCACTTTGCGTGGCCGCCGGAATCATCAGAGGCAAATCGGTGCACGACAGCACCGCCGATGCCACCGCCGCCTCGTCACTGGTCAGCGGCCCGATCGCGGCGGTTAATCCCTCGCGATCCATCTGCTTGATAATCCGCGCGGCTTCGAGATTTTTCCCCTGGGTATCGAACACCACCGGGGTGATTTTCTCCCCCGTCTCCGCCGTAAATTGCGCCAGTCTCAGCATCGCCCCGTCATAAATGCTTTCGCCGAATCTCTGCAGTTCGCCCGACATCGGCAACACGACCCCGATCTCCAGCTTGCGTTCCAAAGATTGCTCGGCCTGACGGATCAGATCACGCGCCAGATTCGACTGGCACGGTTGCAAAACCATCCTGACCTGCTGGTATTTTTTATGCGTCAGCAATTGTTCCGCCACCGACGTCAGCAGATCGCATTGCCGCGCCCGGGGAATATCCGCAGTCGTGATCCGATCGATCACACTCCGGTCCGGACTGGCCGCGGCCGCCGCACCGACCGATTCGATCAGCATCTCGTTCAAGTCCGCATCGGCGGACAGCGCATATCCCCGCAGGTACTCGTCGATAGCCTGTCCGGTCTGACGGTACCGATAGTGAATATTTCCGGCGAACAGGTGGGCATAGGGAATGTACTCCGATTGGGGATGCGCCGCCTGAAGATATTCCAGATCACGCATGCTTTCCGGAAGCAAATCCGCGTAATACGCCGCTTTCGCCTTGTAAAACAGATACTTGTCGATATCTCGGGAATTCCGGTCGGTTTCGCACAATTGCACCAGGGCATTGTACGCCTGCAGGTATTTCTCCCCCGTCATCAGGTCGTACGCCTCCCGGAACGCGTCGGTGTCGTTTCCGGCCGTCAATACCGTCGGAATCAACACCGCCACTCCCAACACCAAAATCAGCAGTCCGCGTATTTTCATGTCGTCCTACAAAGAATATTTCCCGAAATCCTCGGGATTGATCTTACGCAATCTATCCGCGAGTGATTCCGGATCATTGCTTACGTCCGAACTCGGCTCGGTCTGTTTCAGATTGAACAACGCCTCTTCGGCGTAGATCGGCGCCTTGAGTTTCAGCGCCAGCGCGATAGAGTCGGACGGACGCGCGTCAATGGTGAAGTTGTTGTCGTCGCTTGCCAACAACACCTGGGCATAAAATGTTTGCTCTCGGAGTTCGGTTATCTCGACCCGCTCCAAACGGGCCGACAGCGTCATGATCACCGTCTTGAGCAGATCGTGAGTCATCGGACGTTTCGAACCGACTCCGGAAAGCTCGGTGGCTATCGCCCAGGCCTCGCTGTGACCGATCCAAATCGGCAACACCTTGTTCACGTCAATCGGGGACAAAATGATTACCGGGGAATTGGTCGTCATATCGAGGGCCAGACCTTCCACCTTGACTTCTAACATAGCCATAACTCAGGCCTTTCTGATAACCCAGACCTTGACGTTGGCGACAATATCCTTCTCCACTTTTATCGGAATCGTATAGACGCCAAGCGATTTGATCGGATCGTCAAGATGAATATTTCGTTTGTCGATGATGATATTCTCCTTGGCGAGCAATTCCGCCACGTTCTGGGACGTAACCGACCCGAAAATCTTGTCCTCTTCGCCGACCAGAACTTCGATGGTCAGGGACAACTGTTCCATGGTGTCTTTGAGTTTTTCGGCTTCGTTACGTTGCTTGCGTTCTCGTATCTGATTTTGTTTTTCGATCTCGTTTATGGCTCGGACGTTGGCCGTCGTCGCGGCGATGGCAAGGTTGCGCGGGACCAGGTAATTGCGCCCGTACCCGCCCTTGACCTCGACAATCTGTCCGGCCTTTCCGATATCCTGGACGTCTTGTTTGAGTATTACTTTCATCCGTCTATCCTTTCTCAGAGCATTTTATCTAACCGATCAGTCGGGCTTTCACCTTGCGGAAATCGAAATAGCTGTCGAAAAAACCCACCGCCGCCGCCAGTATCAGCCCCGGCAGTTGCAATAACAGAATGCCGATATAAAACAGCACTCGCATGAAAACCGACAGCCTGGTTTTCTTGAGATAAAACTCGAAAACCGAAAATCCGAACAGGGCGTAAAAGAACCCGAAAAACAATATGAAATTATCGGCCAATATCGTCATCGCATCGGTGCCGAGTAGTCGGAACAGTACGATCATACCGATTATAAAAACATAATAATCCGGCATTTTCCAGAAAATGAAATCCCGCACTCCCGGCACGAATTCTCCGAGTCGACGCAACATGACCAGCAGGAGCACCCATCCGACAAACAATTGCCCCACCACCGAAAGCGCCATCAAGGCCGGCATCAATCGCTTGACCAGCGCGATGGTCGACCCCACGGCTTCCACGAAGGCCCGGTTTTCGGCGGTGTTTCCGTCGCCGGCTGTCAGCAGGCCCTGCGCCCAGTCGTACGAGGAGTCCAGTGTTTGTGAAATGACCGTGTGCGTGCCCCAGTACAATCCGGCCGAAATCACCACGGTTATCGCGATCACGATAACAAAGGTCCGCGCGGTCGAAACTCCCACACGCAACAGCCAGCCGAACGCCGTTCCCGGAAAAACCGTCACCGCCCACATCCCGAGTAATATGATATTCCAGCCGAATACGAATCCGGACAACATCAGCGAACCGATCAGACCCGGTATGAGCAGGAAATAATATCGGCGATAGGCGAAATACATCGCCGCGCACATCGCGGCCGTTTGCACCAGATACCCGATTCCCGGAATTCCCAAAACGATCGGAAAAACCAGCAACAGGAATACCCCGACACCACCGAAAATCTTTTCCGCTTTTTCCCAGTCCAACATGGGCGCTCCCGCTATCCGAATCCTACCGATAAATTTCGCTCGTATACGGAAGGATGGCCAGATGTCTCGCACGTTTGATCGCCGTCGTCAGACGACGCTGATGAAATGCGCAGTTTCCCGAAATACGACGCGGTACTATTTTCCCGCGTTCATTGATAAATCGCTTCAACAAACGATCGTCATGATACGGGATGTACTCGATCTTATCCTCACAGAAACGGCAAATGCGCCGTCTCTTTCTATCAAATTCCGCCATTGGTCTATCCTCACTTAAAATGCTGAACCATTTTCAGACCGATTGCCGGCGTCGGTTCTCACGACGCCGGATACGCCGTTTTCCCGCTCCGATCAGAAACGGGAAACCGATCAATCGATTTTATTCATCCGTTTTCGGTTCGTCGGATCCTTCGGTCTTTTCCGGCCTGGGAGCCGACTCCGCCGCCGGAGCCTTGTCCGCCTCAGGCGTTGCCGCCGCGGCCGCCGGTTTTTCCTCTACGGTTTCCTCCGGCTTTTTCTCT
>CAZVNK010000115.1:5351-8019 GCA_964628115.1 uncultured Ignavibacteriaceae bacterium
GTTTGCTTTCGGCGGGTTTGTCCTGGACGGGCCTGCCGCCCCGATCAGACGGTCGATGATCGCGATGTCTGTCGCGAGAATCGGAATCGAATGGGCGACCGCCTCTGCCGCCACGGAAATGGCCGAACTGACGTTCGTAATCGACTTCCGGATCGCCTTCAAACACTACCGTCAAAAAACGAATATACGGCTCTTCCAGCTTGTAGAATCGCTCCAGTTCGTTTAGCAGGGTACTGTTGCCTTCGAAAATAAATCGTGTGTAATACCCCTGGGTAAACTTCTGGATCGGATAGGCCAGACGCCGAATTCCGGTTCGATTTTCTTTAACGATTTTGCCCTGATTCCGTTCGATTAAATCGGAGATGGCTTTTATCTGCCGGTCAAAGGTGGCCTCGTCGGCCTGGGGACCAAGGATAAACGTGGTCTCGTATAAGCGCATTAATGCACCTCCCTTCGGACGTTTTGAAACGGCCCCGGTCTATGCGTCGTCCGGAGCAGGGTTTCGGTTATATATTGTCATCGCCTCTTCAAAGCGATTGTTTAACGAATATAATACGGCGGATGCCCCTTTTTCAAGCACTTTCTGAGTTATTTTCCGCTCGGTTTCATCGAATCGCCCCAGCACGAACGACACCGCGTCCGTATCCGGTGGCAGTGGGCCGATTCCCAAACGCAAACGCGGGATATCTTCCGTCTCCATCCGCTCGATCACGTCTGCCAGCCCGTTATGTCCCCCGTCGGAGCCGCCCCGACGGAAACGCAATGTCCCCAACGGCAGTTGGTATTCATCGCAGACAATCAGCATTTCATCGGGATTGATTCCAAAGCGCTCCGCCGCCTGTTTCACCGCCAGTCCGGAATTGTTCATGAATGTCGTCGGCCAAATCAGGCGCACCGTTTTGCCAGCCAGGTCTTTCTCCAACAGGTAATAATCCCCGTCACCGGCACGCGGTGCGAGTTTCCATCGTTGACTTATTTCATTGAGAACATCGAAACCGATATTATGACGGGTGTCTTTGTATTTCTCGCCGATATTTCCCAATCCAACCACAAGCGATATCATGATTTATCTGAGACAAACAAAAATAAAAGCACGGATATTACTTTTGTATGTTATTGGGAACCAACCACAAATCCCAGTTTACGAAGAATATCGGTTGCTTTAGAGAAGTCATTTTCCTTTGCATTCCAGCCGAATTTAATAAAACGGGCATGAATTTGCTGATCAGTTACCGGTTGCTTTTCCTTTTGCAGAACATAAATGGCCTTCGCAGCCAAAGACATACTAAAATAATCGGGATTGTCAATCCCTTCCAGTTTTCCTACAAATTCTTTAATAACCTCGTATTCAGAATTATATTCTGCAATTTGCATTTGGGCAAATGCACGACCTGAATCAGTTAACCGATACTTATATATCTTTTTTTCAAATCCACCTTGAGAGGCAACACCTAATGATCTGCAATCTGTTTCAATAAATCCAGCGCCAATTAATTCATCTAATGCATTCTCGACCTCAATGGAATAGGGACCGAAAAAATGTGAATTGAATCCGAGATTTTTATCTAAAACTAAAGATACAAAGTATATCATTTTTTGGAGTTTGGTCTTGCCATCCATTGCATCCCCCATAGAATGAATTAGCATTAATACTAAACGCCTTGCCGTCATCCTAAACCTCCAGGCTCTTCATTATTTCCAATATATCACTTTTCAAGCTATCTAGCACGACATATTTTTGTCTGTCATCCGAGAATGAAATCGGTGCATAAACTTCAAAATACACGTCTTTCATTTGTTCGTCAATGGATTGAAACACCGTAGATCTTTCATTAAATGTCTGCTTGTCACTATTTTTATCAACAATAATGACTTCGCCCTCTGAACCTTTTGACATTTCTTTTACTGACTTTATTTTAAACAAGTTTACAATTACATACTTTGATTCCGTACCAATTTCAGGTAATCCTGCAATTTCTTTTTCAATTTGTTTACGTAAGTCTCTATTTTGTTTTTTTGTTATATCGAGGAGTTTAGCCTTTATATTTTCTTTCATTTTCATTTCACTGAATCGTTGACTAAAAACCCTTTTAAAGAGGTCGCGATAATGCAATTTCCTAAAAATAGTGTTTGCGTATCCATTTCCCCTTGAATAAACCAACTGCTGAATGACTTTGTCGTCCCAATAATCAATATAATTTCCCAGGTCATAATTATCTTCAGAAAAGGTATAGAGATTTTTTAAAAAACCGATGCCGTCTTCCTCAATGCCTAACTCAATACCACGAATAATCATTGCATCAGTAACAGTTCGTATTTTGTGACGATATACCTGTGTTGTTAAAAAGTACTTGGCCAACACATACTGCTCCAGTGCATTAATACCATCAGACTTAAGTCCGGCAAATTGATCACTATTATCCGAAACCGGCGTTAATGTGTTTAATATGCGATCCAAGTCGAACACTCCATACTTAACTCCACAGAAATAGCTGTCCCGTAATAAATAATCCATTTTATCTGCATCTAGAGGACCGGAGACTATGTTTTTAAACAATGTCAAATCAATTCGCTGTCCACTAAGTACCCCGATAATTCTATTTCTCTCTTCTTCACTTAGTAATCTGGCCAGTTCCTCCATTCGCAATGGCTACGGTCCCTGTTACAT
>CAZVNK010000116.1:0-1480 GCA_964628115.1 uncultured Ignavibacteriaceae bacterium
GTAGCCGACTCTATACTTTCTCGCCGGTCTTCCTGCCGAGCGGCAGGCCAGCAAACCAGCCACCCTTTATGATTTTCGTCCCGCCTCAAAGGCGTCGGGCAGGCTTAGCCTTTCGAACCGTCGCTCCAGCCGGACCGGAAAGGCCACAACCCGGTGGAACGGGCACCTAATTAGTAATTAGGCAGCCATGGCGTAATCGTATTCGCCAATTGTTGTGTTTACCGGATGTTTTACGAGAAATCCGGAGTCCCTCGGCACGCCGACAATCCCTCACCAATCCCGTCGAAACCTTTTCACCCCCGTGAAATCGGTCGCAGAATCAGACTGATTGTCCGGCCGTATCTTATACAACCAATATACATAATCGGACGACGCTGTCAATTGTTTCACGAAATCAATTCCATCCCCGAAATTCATATAATCGTGCCGACCTCTTGACAGTGAGCCGATTTATTTTTCCCATCTATTTGAATCAAAACGGAAAATTCAATTGTGGTCATATAAAATAAAATAGTGGAGGAATGTTTTATGGTACTGTGGCACCAGCTGAAGCAGTCGACTACGCTCGTCATTCTCTGTGCCAGCTTGTTAATCCTGTTCTGTGCGGGGTGCAGTGATGATGATGAGATGATTATCGGTCCGGATATGATTGGCAGTATCGATTTTCTGGACGATCCCGTTTTTTATCGCGTCGGGCAAACCCCCTATGCGGCAATTGCTTCCGATTTTGACGGGGATGATTATATCGACGTCGCCATTACCAATTTTGCCGGGAACACGGTCTCGCTGGTATGCAATAACGGTCAGGGTGGATTGCGACAAGCATTTACTTACAGCACCGGTGAGGAACCCTGGGGAGTCTATTCGGCCGATTTCAACGGTGACGGTTATAACGATCTGGCGGTTGCCAATCGCTCCTCCAACAACGTGGCGGTTCTGCTGAATGACGGCGCGGGTGATTTTTCTCTGGCCGGAACGTATACCGTCGGTCTGGCCCCCGAGGGAATAACCGTGGCCGATTTGGACGGTGACGGCGATAATGATATTGCCGTGGCGATATACGATCTCGGCATGGTTGGCGTGCTGTTGAACAATGGTAGCGGTGTGTTCGCCAATGTGGTGCGGTATGCCGCCGGTAACGGCGCGACTTCGGTGGTCGCTTACGATTACGACGGCGATAATGACAATGACATCATCGCCACCCTGTATCTTTCAGACAGTATTGCCGTGATCGAAAACAATAATAACACCGGTTTTGCATCGACTCCGGTGCGCTATGAAACCGGCACCCGTCCGCACGGGCTGGTGGTGTTCGATTACGACGGTGACAATCATCTTGATCTGGCCACCGCCAATCGCAACGGCGCCAATGTGTCGGTGCTGGTGAATACCGGCGGCGATTTCGATGATGCGGTCAATTTCGCGGCAAATGGACTGCTGTTCGTGGTGCCCAATACTATCGGCTGCAGTATTCCACCGA
>CAZVNK010000116.1:1490-8009 GCA_964628115.1 uncultured Ignavibacteriaceae bacterium
TCTGGCGGTGCTCCTGAATACCGGCGGCGATGTCGATGAAGCTGTCAATTTCCCGGTGGGAATCAATCCTCGCGGTATGGTCGCCGGTGACGTCAACAACGATGACAATATCGACCTGGTGGTCGCCAATGCCTACAGCAATACGGTGTCGGTTCTACTGAATACCGGCGGCGGATTTTCCGCGGCGGCGAATTATGACGTGGGCGAACTTCCGTATACCCTGGCCCTGGCCGATTTCGACGGACACGACGGGCCGGATATTGTCACCGGCAATGTCAATTCGGATGATATGTCGGTGTTGATGAATAATGGCGACGGGACGTTCGGAACCGCGGAAAACTTCGGCGGTGTCAACGGTCCGCGCGGGATTATTGCCGTGGATGTCAATGGTGAGGGTGGCCCCGACGTTATCGCCACCGCCACGCAGGATGACAGTGTCGCGGTGATGTTCAACAGCGGTGAGGGATCTTTCCCTCATCCGGTCAGTTTCGACGTCGGCGATGGCCCCTGGGGTATGACCCTGGCTCCGATTAATGACGATGATATAAATGATCTGGTTGTCTGCAATGACAATGAAAACACTATTTCGGTGTTGATCAGCAACGGCGACGGAACCTTCCAGTCAGCCGTGAATTATGAAGCCGATACCATTCCCCGCTGGGTGAGCGCCGGATACTTCAATGACGACGAGTATATCGATTTGGCGGTTGCCAACGCCAGTTCCGACAATGTGACCATACATCTTAACAACGGCGACGGGACGTTTGCCTCTGCGGTCGAGTATCTGGCCGGCAATTCACCGTATTGCGTGCATACCGCGGATTTCAACGGTGACACGTATGCCGACGTTGCCACGGCCAATTACGGTAGCGGTCGGGGCGTCTCGATTCTACTCGGCAACGGTGACGGAACATTCCAGGAATTTGTCAACTATTCGATCGGCACCGGAACGCGTTCAATCGTGGTTGAGGATCTTGATGGTGACGGCGATATCGATATTGCCGGCGCCAATTATGCCGATAACAATGTCGGCGTGATTTTGAACAACGGTTCCGGAGTCTTTTCCGATCCCGTTTATTACGGAACCGGAGAAGGTTCATGCAGTATTGCCGCGGCCGACATGAACGATGATGACAATCCCGACCTGCTGATTGCATCGATTCTTGACGGACGGATTTGCTACCTGGAGAATATGGGCGGTGGGACTTTTGCTGACGCTCAGGCTATCGTGGTCGGAGGTGCGCCGTCTTTCGTGGGAGTGGCTGATTTTGACGATGACGGATACCCTGATGTCATGGCATTGGATCGTGACAACGCTCGGATGGGGATTCTGTTCAACAATACCGCTCCGATAATCGTTAAATAGCTTGTCTTATTGCAATATATCAGGCGGGTCATCGCAGGCCCGCCTTTTTTTATGTCCTCAGGCCAGACGATGACCGTTACGGACTTTGCGGTCCGGCTGTGCCAGCACTACGTCGCCGTTGTCATGCACGAATCCGGTAATCAGAATTTCCGACTTGAATCCGGCGATGCGTTTCGGGGGGAAATTGGTGACACAGATCACCTGACGCCCCAGCAAATCGTTTTTTGCGTATAGTGCGGTCAACTGCGCGCTGGATTGCTTGACGCCGATGTCGCCCAGATCCACCCAGATTTTGAACGCCGGCCTGCGCGCCTCCGGGAAATCCTCCACTCGGATTATCGTCCCCGCCTGAATATGCACTTTTTCGAAATCTTCCCAGGAAATCAACGTCGTTTCTTTCATTTGCAATATCTCCGTGTTTATCGGCCGCATCTATCAGATAGGGTAATTGTGATACGCGGTCAACTGCTGTTTCAATATCGAATGTGAATATAGACAATCCCCATCGGTTTGCCCAATAATAGTACAGCGGTCAATGCCGGAATGACATCACGACGGTGATGTTCAGTTCTTACACATTGTATGGACAGCATACAATAATCTCCATCTTTTTCCGATCGTAATCGGCTGTCGGTATCAGTGTTACTATCTCTGCCGCAACGGCATACGATTTTACCTCCGGGTTGGCTCAAAATTTGACATACCCTATTGCGAACTGAAACACCAACAATTATAGCGGGGGTTTAGCTGTGACAAGAACGGTACAGAATCTTTCTGTCCTGGGGAAAAAGACGGCCATGACCGTAACGGTCATCATGCTGTCTTTATTCATGTGGGTCATTGGGGTTGAAAGTGTCATGGCTCAGGATGCGACACCGAGCTCAATCACCTTACATTGGACCGCGCCCGGCGACGATGGGGACATCGGTATCGCCACGGTCTATGATATACGGTATGCAACGTCTCCGATCAGCGATGCCAACTGGAACAGCGCCGTGCAAGTCAGCGGCGAACCGGTTCCCAGCGCGGCCGGCAGTGATGAGTCTTTTACGATCGACGGTTTGGCACCGAGTACCACGTACTATTTTGCCATTAAGGCCGCCGACGAAATCCCGAACTGGTCGACGCTGTCCAATGTCGTTGCAAAAACCACTCTGGATGAACAGGACGCCCCGGCGGTGGTGGCGGATTTGAATGCCGCCGACGGGTCCTCATCGAGCGTAACCCTGACCTGGACCGCACCGGGTGACGACGGCAGTAGCGGCACCGCCTCGGAATACGACATTCGTTATGCCACGTCGCCGATTTCGGCGTTAAACTGGGATGCCGCCGTGCAGTTGACCGGTGAACCGGCGCCGCAGGCCGCCGGAAGCGATGAATCGCTGGTAATCGGTGGGCTTGATCCGAGCACCACTTATTATTTCGCATTAAAAACCGCCGACGAAGTCCCGAACTGGTCGGGAATATCCAACATGGCCGAGTTTACCACCGGCGATGAGCAGGATGCTCCGGCGGTCATCGCCGATTTGAATGTGACCAACACCGCGCCGACCAGCCTGACCATAGGCTGGACCGCACCGGGCGACGACGGCAACAGCGGCACCGCCTCGGCCTATGATATCCGTTACGCCACCTGGCCGATTACCAGCGCCAACTGGGGAGCGGCGACCCAGATTCTTGATGAACCTTCCCCGAATGCCGCCGGAAGCGCCGAGAGTTTCACCATTTCCGGCCTTAATCCAAGTACCGACTATTACATCGTTATCAAAGCCGCCGATGAAGTCCCGAATTGGTCGGATATGTCCAACGTGGCATCGGCGACAACCGTTGACAACGTCCCGCCAGCGGCGATCGAGGATTTAACCGCCGAGGGCGGAGATCATGACGGCGAACTCACGTTGCGGTGGACGGCGCCGGGTGATGATGGCAACGTGGGTACCGCCGCTTATTATGCCATTGTGTACTCGCTTGACACCATTAATGCGTCCAATTGGGAGGAAGCTGACCTGTGGGTCAGCCCTCCCGATCCGGAAACCGCCGGCCAGGAGGAAATCTTCACCCTGACCGATCTTCAGCCCGGCAAGGAATACTGGGTGGCGATAAAAGCGGCCGATGACTCCTACAACGTCTCCGATCTGTCCAATTGCACTTGCGGTGAAGCCCGCGTTGAATTCAGTTTGGACGTCGATGATGAGTTTGCCGAAATCCCGACCGATTTCCGCCTGCGGCAGAACTACCCCAACCCGTTCAACCCATCGACCGTGATCGAATACTCAGTCCCGGCCCATGCCAACGTGACGATTCGCGTGTTCAACGTGCTGGGGCAGGTCACCGCGACGCTGATCGATCAGCATCAGTCCGCCGGCACCTATGCCGTGGAATGGAACGGTACCGACGATAACGGCGTGCAGGTCGCCTCGGGCGTCTATATGTACCGCATCGAAACGGAAGGTTTTATCGAAACGAAAAAGATGGTGCTGTTGCAGTAACCGCGATCAGATTCGTTCGGCCAGGAAATCCAACAACTCCGCGATTTTGTGACGGGTTTGCTCCATACTGTCACGGTCACGGACCGTTACCGTGTCGTCCTCTTTGGTCTGGCCGTCGATCGTGATGCAATACGGTGTTCCGGCCTCGTCCATGCGGGCGTAGCGCCGCCCCACCGAACCGCCGGCGTCGTAGAAGACTTTATACTTTTTCTTCAGGTCGTTGTAGATCTTCTCCGCGATCTCCGGCATCCCGTCTTTTTTGACCAGTGGAAGTACCGCCGCTTTGATCGGTGCGACTTTCGGCGATAGTTTCAGCACGGTGGTTTTATCGCCACGCGATTCATCCTCGACATACGCGTCAATCAGCACCGTCAGCAGAGTGCGGTCGCATCCGGCGGACGTTTCAATGATATAGGGAACGAATTTTTCGGGGAATCGCTCGTCGAAATATTTCAGATCCTTTCCGGTGGCCTCCTGATGACGCGAGAGATCGAAATCGGCGCGGTTGTGCACGCCCTCGAGTTCTTTCCAACCGAACGGGAATTCATACTCGATATCGTACGCGGCCTTGGCATAGTGCGCCAGTTCGTCTTTGGCATGTTCGTGCCAGCGTAGTTTTTCTTCCCGTATACCCAATCCCAGATACCAGTTCCAGCGTTGCTCGCGCCAGTATTCGAACCATTTTTCATCCTCATCGGGAGAGATAAAATACTGCATTTCCATCTGTTCGAATTCACGGGTGCGGAAGATGAAATTGCCGGGGGTGATTTCATTGCGGAACGCCTTGCCGATTTGCGCTATCCCGAAGGGGATTTTCTGACGTGACGAGTTTTTCACGTTCAGGAAATTGACATAAATCCCCTGGGCGGTTTCCGGGCGAAGGTAGATTGCCGCCGTGGCATCCTCGACCGGTCCCATGAAGGTCTTGAACATCAGATTGAACTGCCGCGCCTCGGTCAGCGTGGCATTGCCGCAGGTCGGGCACTTGTCCCTTCCCGCCAGATCATCGGCCCGGAAACGCGACTTGCAGGTCTTGCAGTCGATCAGCGGATCGGTGAATTCGTCGACATGGCCGGAGGTTTTCCAGACGTCGGGGTGCATCAGAATCGCCGCGTCCAGTCCCTCGACATCGTCGCGGCGTGCGGTCATGGCATCCCACCAGAAGGTTTTGATATTCCGTTTCAGTTCCGCGCCCAGGGGGCCGTAGTCCCAGCAGGAGTTCAGGCCGCCGTACAATTCCGAAGATTGAAAAACATAGCCGCGCCGCTTGCACAGCGAAACCAGTCGATCCATTGTGTCGTTGGTGTTCTTTTTTGCCATGACCTAACCTATCTCAATTGCGTTCGTTTCAGCTTCTCCAGAAATGCCAGGGACTTGAGGTCGCCGGTTCCGGTTTGGTATTTCATAAAGCTCGTTATCGTTTCCATCGCGTCTTCACCGTCCCGCAGGCCGATCTGAATCGTCGCGGCCTCGCTCAACGATGAGGTTTGCACACGATACAGCATCTCCAGCCGCTCCGGTTGGAGGGTAATATAATACACTCCGGCGTTTTGGCAAGCGGAGCATATCAACCCGCCCCGTTCGGGGGAAAAAATCCCCCGTCCGCTCTCGGTGATAATCGTCTCGCGGTCTTTGCCGCAATTGACACATCCCGCGAAGTTCGGGCGATATCCCAGATACGACAGCAGTTTGATGAAATACGCCAGAAACGTCGGCAAAAGCGACGCTTTCGGGAACGAATCGATAAACCGCAAAAACTGCACGGTCAGATGATATAATCCTTCCTGCGGTTCGTGTTCGGGGAGCAAATCGTTGAGAATTTCCAGCGCCGCCGAGGCGAAGGTCAGACGCCCCAGCGTGCCGTCGCGCTCGAACGAAAACGCTTCCAGCGGCTCGGCCTCGCTGATATAGCCGGTGCCGGATTTTTCCGATTTGAAATAGGCGATTTCAAGACGGCTGAACGTAAGCAGTCGTCCCCGTTTGCTTTTAAACGATCTTCCCCCGCGATCGACAATCGAGATTTTACCCGCGTTGTCGGTGAAAAACGTGACAATCCGCGAGTTCTCTTTCCAGTTGACCGAGCGGAGAACAATCCCCTCTGACTTGAGCTGGGGCATGGAAACTTAATCTTTTAGACGATAAATGACTTCGTTCTGACGGGCGAAAAAGTGCCGGGTACGCGCGATATGCTCGATATAGTTCATGTCGTTTTGCAGGCGACGGCAGGTCAGTTCGGCATCGACCAGGTTCACCAGCAGTTCGTGATTGCGCTGGGATAGTTGATGTTTCTGCAGATGCAGTTTGGCGATCCGGACGAATCCGTACGGTCCCGCGAAGCTGGAATAGAGCATGAAGATTCCGACCACGAGAATAAGCCCGTGCAGAATTCTGCGTCGCACCCGCACGTCGGTATTCGACAGTCGGGCTTTGAGGTTCTGCTTAATCGGTTGCAGAAACGATGTTTTCTTACGCGTTTTGGTCATGCCGGTTTCCCCTGTCTTCAGCATTGATTTAACGCTATTGGCGTGTTTAATGCAAGGCAATTTTTCGATAGATTTTTCGCTAATTATTTTGGATCTACGGATGATTAAGTTGGCTTACCCTCACAACCGCAAGATTGCCAAATTAGGTTAATTGTGGATGTTAATACATTTTTTATATCCG
>CAZVNK010000117.1:0-7940 GCA_964628115.1 uncultured Ignavibacteriaceae bacterium
GTGGCAAATTGAAAATGACAAGTAATGAGGATTTCCAGTGGCCTGTTTTAAATCATCGATTCCGGACATTTATCCGATCAAGAATATTCGCATCCTGCAACGGATGAAAAAGCGACTGGGTATGACCCCGAACCTGATCAAAGACATCGCGCTGTCACCGGCGGCCCTGAAAGCTTTTTATCGTGTTACCGAATCGTTGGCGGCAGGAGCGCTGGACCGGCGTATTCGTGAACTTATTCCGCTCACCGTGGCCGAGGCCAACGGCAGTACGTATTGTCTGTCGGCATATACCGCCATCGGCAGGATAAACGGGCTGAATGAGAACGAGATTCTGGCGGGCCGTCGTGGTGAATCCGACCATGAACGAGTCAACGCAGGGCTGGCTTTTGCACAAGCCGTGGTAAGAAAGCAGGGGAAACTTACCGACCGAGACATGCAGGCGGTTCGCCAGGCCGGATTCTCCAATCAGGAAATCGTCGAAATCATCGCCCACGTGGCGCTAAACAATTTTACGAATTATCTGACCGAAGTGGTTGGAACGCCGATCGGGTTTCCCAAGGTGAAACCGATGAGCGAAGAAGTGGTTCAAAGCAACTCTGATGTTGAGTAGAGGGGATGGCAGATGACCATGAAGGATGCCTGGCAATGAATCGGGCCGCCGTCCGGATACAGGAGGCGACAACGGTGATGCAACATGTGCGACAGCGGTTTTTGACGCGCGGTGGCCCGATTTGTTGCCAGGAACAGCATCCTTTGGGTCGTACGGGGGGCGGTAGCGTCAATCTTATGATTGACGCTACCGTGGAATAGCAAACAGTATGTTCAACATTCCGCAGGTGTAATCGGAATGGGGCAAAGATAGGACAAGAGTCATGATAAATTCGAAAAGAGTTACGGTTTACGTCAATTCCAAGAATTCCCAATGCCGGGAAGCTATCGATTTTCTGGCGAGTTCAGGCGTCGAAATCAGCGTCAAGGATGTCACCAGCACTCCGTTGAGCGCCGAGCAGGTGGGACGACTTATCGGCCATCTCAATCCGACGCATTTTCTCAACAGCGAGCATAAGGCTTACGGCAAGCTGAATCTGGATATCACACCGATCGATCGTTTCGATCTGTTTCAAAAAATCGCCGGAAGCAATGATTTGCTTCTATTTCCGATTATCACAACCAATCGGTTGGCCACCGTCGGATTCAACGCCGACTGTCTCCGGCAGATGTTGCAGTTATCGGGAAACGGCGCCGATTCGGCCGAACACTAGCACCGGGATTTCTTTCCCGGGCATGATAAATCGACTGTTTTTCACTATTTCCGTTTCTTGTGATTCATGGGGGGACGTAAAATTCCCGCCGGTTTACCGATATAGAGAATATCGGATAAAACCATCGAATAGAGGAATGACATCCAGTGTCAAAACAGACGGAAGCATCGACAACATATCAATCCCCGGTCGCAAGCCGGAATCAATCGAATAAGATACGTTGTAGTTGTAAGCGATCCAACCGCGTCGGTGAGATCGCGAAAGATGAAGACAAGTATCGTCTGTTGGTGGAAAACCAGACCGATATGGTTGTCAAGATTGATCCCGATGGAAAATTCCTCTTCGTCAGTCCGTCATATTGCGACATGTTCGGCAAGCGGGAGGATGAGCTTCTGGGGAAAACCTTCATGCCGCTGGTGCATGAGGATGATCAGGCCGCCACGGCGCGGGCGATGGATATCCTGTATCGTCCACCGTATTGCTGTCATCTGGAACAACGGGCAATGACCCGACACGGCTGGCGCTGGCTGGCCTGGGCAGACAAGGCGGTCCTCGATGAAAACCGGCAGGTCGTAGCCGTCGTGGGAGTCGGCCGCGATATCACCGTGCGCAAAACCTATGAAATCGCACTCAAGCAACGTCTGGAAATGGAAAACGTCGTCGCGGGTATTTCCGCGAGATTTATTAAAAACACCGGTGATGATATTTCCAACTGCATCCGAATGGCGCTGGGGGATATCGGGATGCTGACCGATGCCGATCAGTGCTTTGCGTTGTTTTTGGGGG
Source organism: uncultured Ignavibacteriaceae bacterium (assembly GCA_964628115.1). Classification (GTDB taxonomy): domain Bacteria; phylum Zixibacteria; class MSB-5A5; order GN15; family PGXB01; genus JAFGAL01. The sequence continues at coordinate 2,049 of CAZVNK010000117.1, forward strand.
ACGAGCAGAATCCCATCAGTGACTTTCATGAGTGGTGTGCCGACGGCATCACGCCGAAACGAGATATCATCTCTCAATTGAAGATCGGATCGCTACCCTGGTTTCGGGCCCAGCTGGGATGCACGGGTTATATCTATATCAACAATCTGGAGGATTTACCGCCGGAAGCGGAATGCGAGCGGGAGTTTCTCCGCGATCATTCCATTATGTCCATTTTGCTGGTTCCCATGATGCAGGATGGTGTTCTGGCGGGATGTCTGGGGCTGGATGCCATCAAACATGAGCGGTTCTGGGTGGAAGACAATATCGAAATGCTACGGGTCGTCGGGGAGATTTTCGTCGGTTCGCGTCAGCGGGAGAAGGCGCAATGCGATCTTGTGAATGCCCGCGAAATCCTTCAGGCCGAACGTCAGGCCCTGCATGAGAAAAATATCGCGCTCAAGGAAATCATGGCTCAGCTCGACGATGAGAAGAATCAAATCGCCCGCCGGGTGAAATCAAATGTCGACCGCATCGCGCTTCCTCTTCTGGACGCGGTCGCCCAGAAAACCGGTGCCTCCTGTGAAGCGTATCTCAGGCTGTTGCGCGGCTGTCTGACTGAGTTGACCTCGCCTTTTGTCAGCCGTCTGGAAAATCACGACGTGCGTCTCAGCCGCCGGGAAATAGAAATCTGCAATATGATTATCGGTGGTTTTTCCTCCAAGGAAATTGCCGGCATACTCAATTCGTCGGTCAATACCGTCCTGCAACAGCGAAAATCCATTCGCAGAAAACTCGGCATCGCCAACAAGAACATCAATCTCCAGTCGTATCTTAGGAAAACCGGCACCCCAACCGGTTGAAAAACCGGTCGCCATGACAGATATCGTCACTCCATAACATATTGTCTGGCAGGTTCTTGTGGGGAGACTGGGTATGTGTTGTTACCCTTTTATATACGTTTTAACTCCCTCGCATATCCACGAGTCCGTCCGATAACACCATTGAATTGTATCAATGGGGGCGTTCTCCTCGAAAGATCATCATGTCGTGCCGCACCCCATAAGTCTGACTAAATTCAGAGCAATAACTTTTTGGGCGAACAGAAGGAGTACCGAACATGACGATCTCAAGAACCACTATGGTCATGTTGTCGATCATCACCCTGATAGCCGCATCGGTCTTTGCCGATGGCGTGGTCAAGGTGGGACTGAATTATCCCGAAACCGGTCCTTACTCAGTGCAGGGATTGGATCAATGGCGCGCCGCACAACTGGCGACTGAGGAAATCAATGCCGGCGGCGGCATTCTCGGAAATCAAATTGAAATCGTCTGGCGCGATTCCAAATCCAAAACCGACGTTGCCACCGCCAATGTAAAAGAGATGATAGACACGGAAGACGTCAAAATGGTGTTTGGCGGCGCTTCCAGCGGCGCGGCCATTGCCTCGGCCAAGGTGTGCTATGACAAAAACGTTCCGTTTTTCGGCACCCTGACCTATTCCACCGCCACGACCGGCAAAGATGGTCTCAGAACGACGTTTCGGGAATGCTACGATTCCTGGATGGCGGCCAAGGCGATGGGCAGTTATCTGAAAAAGCATTTTCCCGGCAAGAAATACTTTTATATCACGGCCGATTACACCTGGGGTTGGACCACCGAATCATCGGTCAGGCGATTCACCGAAACCGATGACGTGAATGTCCACAAGGGGATGAAAACGCCGTTTCCCGGCGCCACGGAAATCGATTTCAAAAAGGCGCTCAGTTTTGCCAAAATGCTCAAGCCGGACGTGCTGGTGCTGGTGTTGTTCGGCAATGACATGGTCTCGGCGATTCGTCTCGCCACGACCATGGGCTTGAAAAACGACATGCAAATCGTCGTTCCGAATCTCACGCTGGGTATGGCCGAAGGCGGCGGGCCAAAAGTGATGGAGGGAGTCATCGGAGCGCTCCCGTGGACCTGGCAGGTTCCATACAAATACGATTATGCCAAAGGGCGGGCATTCGTGGAAACCTTTGCGCAAAAATACAACCGGTACCCCAGCACTTCCGGAGCCTCGGCCTATACGATTCTGTATGAATACAAAAGCGCCGTCGAGCGTGCCGGCAGTTTTAATACCGACGCCGTTATCAAAGCTCTTGAAGGTCATGAGTACACCTGGCTCAAGGACACGCAGTACTGGCGTAATTTCGATCATCAGTCGGTCCAGACCGTCTACCTGGTGAAATGCAAACCCGAAGCGGACGTGTTGAAAGACAAGTTCCACCTCGATTATTTCGAAGTCCTTGGCACGCTGTCAGGCGAGCAGGCCGTTATCTCGAAGGAAGAATGGTTTGCCGATCGTCAGTTGGCCGGCAAGCCCTCCGAGTTGTGATGTTTATGCCGACTCCGCCGCCGATCGTGACGGAGTCGGATGAATCTCCGACGAAAGAAAGGAGTTCCCATGAAACTGCCAGGAGCCTGGACAAGATGCAGTCTCAGATTTAAGATCATAACGGGGGTAATGGCGTCGCTTTTGCCGATGCTGGCGATTGTCGGGGTAACATACAATGCCAATCGAACAGCTTCCATTGAAAGCAGTGGCATTGTCATGAGTCTGGTGTGCAGGAACGGAGCCAATCAGATAAATACGTTCCTGGAAGAACAGGCCAACACCTATCTCGAATGGACCGAGGATGATATTTACGGATTGGCAATAGAATTCAATACATTGGATGAAGTCAGCAACGCCTTTGAAACCATGCTTGGTAAATCTCACGGATTTGCCCGGTTGTTATTGACCGATGCCTCGGGAAAAGTGCTGGTTTCGATCGGGCGCAAAGCGGACGGCGGTTTCCAGCGTAATGCGTTTCAGGGAAAAATCATGTCGCATGTTTCGCAGTTGTCCGGGGAGAACGGCCCCGGGATTCGGTATGTCGACAATAACGGATTGAGCGGTGCGGGAGAAAAACAGCGGAATATGCTGTTCAGTTATCCCGCGCATAACTCATCCGAAAAAGTATGCGGGTATTTTCTGGCATACTTAAACTGGAACGAGATCGAATCCGGAATAGTGATGTTGTCCGATGAAGCCCGAAGGCGCGGTTTTGACAATGCCGTGGCGACCATTATGAACACGCGCAACCGAACCTTTATCAGCCATGTCGACGCCGAACAAACAGGCGAACGTCTCGCCTCTTCGGCGCTGGACAACTGGTTTTCGGGTGACAATGATTTGCAGGTACAGGTGTTTGACGTTTCGGGTCAACCGCAGTTTACCACGTACGCAAGGTTGAACGACGGCGCGTCGCTACTCAACGACAGCGATGAGGACAAACAGAAATCCTCCTATAGTCTGGTGCTGTTCGTACCCGAATCGGATGTGACCGGTAAAGCCCGCGTTATTCTGCTGACCTCGCTGGGGATTGCCGGGATCGGCATTTTAATGAGCATGTTAATCGCTCTCTTGCTTGACAAGTCGATCGCGCGCCCGTTGAAACGTTTGATCGAAGTGCTTTCACAGGGAGCGGAACTGGTGAAGGCGGCGTCCGACCAAATTTCCGTCTCGAGCCAGTCGCTGGCCGATGGGGCCTCGCAACAGGCCGCATCGCTCGAACAATCCGGGGCCTCGCTGGAGCAGATGGCCGGGATGACTCAGAAAAATGCCGAAAACACCAAAACCGCGGATACTCAGGCGAAGGATGCCAGTACCGCGGCGAAACGTGGTATGGATGCCATGAAAGGCATGTCGCAGGCGATGCAGGAAATCAAGAAATCCTCAGATAAAACCGCCAAGATCATCAAGGTCATCGACGAAATCGCATTTCAAACAAACTTGTTGGCATTGAATGCCGCAGTGGAAGCGGCTCGTGCGGGTGAAGCCGGCAAGGGCTTTGCCGTGGTGGCCGAGGAAGTCAGGAATCTGGCCCAGCGAAGCGCCGAGGCCGCCAAGGATACCAATGTCTTGATCGAGGGATCGCAGGCCAATGCCGGAAATGGAATCAACGCCACCGAAGATTTGGTGAAGATATTCGATGAAATTACCGGCGGAATCGGCAGGGTAACCGATTTGATGGCTGAGATCTCAACCGCCAGCGAAGAGCAGGCCGATGGAATCAATCAGGTCAATACGACCATTGCGCAGATGGATCAGGTGGCTCAGCAAACCGCCGCGAATTCGGAAGAATCATCCGCGGCCAGCAAGGAACTGGCCGACCAGGCCCTGCAACTTCGCGAGTTGGTGCAGGAAATGGCCGCCATTGTCAGCGGAACGAACAGCAATAATGTTCCGCAGGCCTCTTCAGTTGACGGTGGTTATGCGCCTGAGCAGGCATATCGGTTCGCGGGCGGAGGTCAACGAGGAACCGTCACCGCCAATCAGAAATCGCAATCAGGAAACCGGGTAATCATGGCGAACGGAAAAAGTACTGTTCGATTATAGTCGGATGACAGGCTGTTTCGTGACAGCACGGTAATGTGTATGTATAATGACATCTCTATCACTGGATGCCCCATGAAGCTCCAACGTGGATGCTTATGTTCCCCTCCACGTTGGAGCCCCTTTTTATGGTCAAGCCGCCGGTCTTATTCGGAGTCGCTTTCGGTCAGTTTCGTGCATACGGTCAGTTCGCGATAATGCATTGCCGTTGCCTGCCCGGATTCATCGATATCAAATGAAACGATCAGGGAACTGCTCGTCCCGACATTGCATTTCCATTCTCCCTCGGTGGCGGTTTCGGCAAGCGTCAGTGTTTGATTTCCCGGCAGACCCAGCAGTAGCGTATCGTCGCGGAACAGAATATTGAAGTCAACGTTTTGCATCGGGACGGTGTACGCGCCGATAAGTGGGCGGTAGTGCTCCGGGGTGTCGTCGGCGATTTCGATAGTGTCGGATGCCGCCGAGCGGGGCATGCGCTGACGGGAACAGATCGTCATATTGTTGTTCGTACCCGTTGAATCGGGCGCAAACGATACCGACACACGGTTGGTCAGCTTGAAATACCAGTCGCCGTGTTCGTCGGGGTCTTTCAATTCATATATCATCTGGCCGGGAACATCAAGCGCCAGACTTCCGTTTTGCACCAGAACCGTTATGATGTTCTGTTCGGCCTGATAGCGACCGACATACGCATCGTACTGACTCGCACTTGCGGGCGGCGCGGCCTCCTCATCAAGCCGAAAACTGAGAATTTCCATCTCGATGGGATTGAACATCACCGCCATCGATTTCCATTCCCCGAGACGGATATGACCGCAGTCGGCATAATCGATCTCTTCGACCGTCGATTCGATCGGAATCCATCCGGCCTCACCCAGGTACACTTCATTCCAGGCGTGCTGACCGAATGCGCCGCCGTGCTCCGGCACGTACATGCATCCGAACACGCCCCGGGCGGGGATCCCGACCGCGCGGCAAAACGCCGTCAGCAGATTGGCATGGGACCCGCATTCTCCGAGCCGGGTTTCATAGGTTTTCAGAGCGGTAACGCCGCCGGGAAGATCATAACCGATTTCGGCATTCACCCATCGGCTGAGTTTCTTGACCGCATCCCATGAATCGGTGCTTCCCTCGGTGAGTTCCCGCGCTTTGCGAATCAGGATCGAGTCGTCGGACTCAACCATCTCGCCCGGTTCCAAATATTCCTTCAGCGAGTCAATACCCGAGAAATCCGGCGGGAACTGCGGGGCGTTTATGCCATCGTATTTCTTGTGGCTGATCTCGAATATGCCGTCAATGAGATTGTCCTCGACCGTTCCGGTAAATCTCTGGCCGGGTACGTTCAAGTCCTCCGGGGTGATCCACATGCCGCCCGGTTGAAGTTTGGCGCGGACCTTGAGATACGACAGTGCCCAGGGATTGGAAATGATCGTGTCGACTTTCGCGAAAAGTTTGTCGTCAATATTGGCCGTTTGCATTTTGGCCACGACGTC
>CAZVNK010000118.1:0-5628 GCA_964628115.1 uncultured Ignavibacteriaceae bacterium
ACATGCACGTTTTCGCCACGTCGGGTCTGGAAACCGCCTGGACCACCGCGCTGATCGCCGCCGGATTCGCGATCATCCTGCTCGGCGGAACCGCGCGAGGCCGTTTCTGGGCAGGGCTGATTCTCACTCTGGCGGTCATGTCACGCCCCGACACGGCGGTGTTTCTTGTCATAACCATCCCGTACATTCTGATCACCGATTCCCCTCGTGTGAAAAATCTGCTGTGGTATCTTTTGCCGACGGTGGTGCTGTACGTACCGTACTGGCTCTGGCGTTATTCTTACTATGGTTTTCCCTTTCCCAACTCGTACTACGCAAAATCGGCCGACCTGCCGTACTACTCGCAGGGACTGGTCTATCTCTGGCTGTATCTGAAAACCTATTACGCCCTGCTTCTGGTAATACCGCTCGCAATCGTTGCCGTCATATTCGTACTGCGCCGACAAAGCACGGATCGTTCTTCGATCACCACCTCGCTTCGCGGTCTGCTTCTGGGACTGCTGTGGGCGATTCCGTTCGTGTTTTACGTTGTCCGCGTGGGGGGTGATTTCATGTTCGCGCGATTTCTTATCCCGATCACGCCGATTCTGTTCTTCTGTCTGGAAAGCGCCCTCGCACTCATCGGCCGGAACAAATTCCTGCGTATCGCAGGAGCGTTGCTCATTATCGCACCCGTACTGTTGCGATGGAATCAGTTCGGAGAGATGGTCATGATTCACGGCGTGGCCGATGAACGCACGGCGTACCCCGAGAAAAAACTGGAACAGGCCAAAGACGAAGCCGCGAAACTGAAAACGTATCTTGACGGACTCGACGTGCGCGTCGCCTTCTCGGGAACCAAGGCCATGCTGGCGTATTACGCCGAACTGCCCTGGGCGCTGGAATGCAATACCGGCCTCACCGATACCGTCATCGCCCATCGTCCCATCGCGAAACGAGGCCGGCCCGGACATGAAAAGCGGGTGCAGTACGAGTATATGATCGAACAAAAGGTCAACTTCATCATCGGCGGAACCATCGCGAGAAATCCCAGCCCCGATGAGCTGGAGGTGATCTCTTTCGACGGAGCGACGGCGCATATCGTAACGTACCAAAACCGGGTGATGGATCCGCTCCGGCAATATCCCGAAGTGCGGTTCGTGGTCATGCCGGATTTTCTGGACTGGTATATACCGCAGATTAACCGCATTCCCGTCGGTCGCCTCCGTGAAGATTATGATTTTCTGAAACGTTACTATTTCGACCACAACGACGATTCCGTTCGCCAGGCCGCTTTTATCGAGCGACTCAATCCATAAAAAAAAAGCCCCTGCCGAAACCGGCAGAGGCCTGGATAATAATCCGAGGTAGGATGTTTTAGTACATTCCGCCCATACCACCCATACCCGGAGCGCCGCCCGGCATTGCCGGAGCTTTGTCATCTTCGGGTTTGTCGGTAATGACCGCCTGCGTGGTCAGCAGTAGGCCGCCGATCGACGCGGCGTTTTCAAGCGCGGTGCGGGTGACCTTGGTGGGATCGATCACACCGGCCTGAATCAGGTCTTCGTACTTGTCGTCTTCGGCATTGTAACCGAATGCGCCGCTTCCTCTCTTGACCTTGTCGACCACGATCGAGCCTTCGACACCGGCATTGTTGGCGATCTGACGAATCGGCTCTTCGAGCGCGCGACGAACGATATTCACTCCGACCATCTCGTCGGCGTTCATCTCGATACCGTCCAGAGCGGTGATGGCGCGAAGCAAAGCCACGCCGCCGCCCGGCACGATGCCTTCTTCGACCGCGGCGCGAGTGGCGTGCAAAGCGTCCTCAACGCGGGCCTTCTTCTCTTTCATCTCGCTCTCGGTGGCCGCCGTAACATTAAGCACTGCCACACCGCCGGCCAGCTTGGCCAGACGTTCCTGAAGTTTCTCGCGATCGTAATCGGAAGTCGTATCATCGATTTGTTTGCGAATCTGGCCGATACGAGCCTTGATCTGCTCGGTTTCACCGGCGCCTTCCACGATTGTGGAGTTGTCTTTGTCGATGACGACTTTCTTGGCGCTACCAAGATCCGAAACCACGGCGTTTTCGAGTTTGAAACCGACTTCTTCGGAGATAACCTTGCCGCCGGTCAGAACGGCGATATCTTCCAGCATCGCTTTTCTGCGATCACCGAAACCGGGAGCCTTCACCGCGGCGACCTTGATCGTCCCGCGCAGTTTGTTGACCACCAGCGTCGCCAGCGCTTCGCCCTCGATATCCTCGGCGATAATCAGCATCGGCTTGCCCATCTGAGCGACCTTCTCCAGAATCGGAAGCAGGTCTTTCATGGTCGAGACTTTCTTGTCATGGATCAGAATCAGCGGCTCTTCCAGAAGAGCTTCCATGTTGTCGGGATCGGTCACGAAATACGGCGACACGTAGCCGCGATCGAACTGCATGCCCTCGACCACGTCCAGCGTCGTCTCGGTCGTCTTGGACTCTTCCACGGTAATGACGCCGTCCTTGCCGACTTTCTCCATCGCCTCGGCGATACGCTCGCCGATGCTCTTGTCGTTGTTGGAGGAAATCGTGCCGACCTGGCTGATTTCAGTCTTGCCAGAAATCGGCTTGGAAAGAGCTTTGATGCTCGCAACGGCCTTGGACACGGCGCTGTCGATACCGCGCTTGAGAGCCATCGGATTGATTCCGGCCGTCACGGCCTTGACACCTTCGCGATAAATCGACTGCGCCAGCACCGTCGCGGTGGTGGTGCCGTCACCGGCGTCATCGGAGGTCTTGGACGCGACTTCTTTGACCATCTGCGCGCCCATGTTCTCGAAATGATCTTCCAATTCGATTTCCTTGGCTACCGAAACGCCGTCCTTGGTAACGGTCGGGGAACCGAATTTCTTGTCCATAATTACATTGCGGCCCTTGGGACCCAGGGTCACCTTCACCGCATCGGCCAGCTTGTCGACGCCGGCTTTCAGCTTCTCGCGAGCCTTCGCATCATATTCTATTAATTTCGGCATGTTCTTATACTCCCATTGTAATTAGTTCGCGACCACGGCCAGAATGTCGGCCTCGCGCATAATCAAATACTCGTTACCGTCAACGGTAACCTCGGTTCCGGAATACTTGCCATACAGAATGCGGTCACCCTTCTTGACTTCCATCGGGATTTGCTTTCCGTCTTCGGTCATACGGCCCGGACCGACTTCCATGATTTCGCCCTCCTGGGGCTTCTCTTTGGCGGTATCGGGAATTACGATTCCGCCCGGGGTTTTACTTTCCGGGAGCTCAAGCGGCTTCACCAGCACGCGATCAGCAAGCGGTTTCACGGTCATGTTCCATCCTCCTCATATAGGTTGTTGCTAAATAATCAAATACGTTCTTTTTTTGCCTGTTAGCACTCAGCAGTGACGAGTGCTAACAGGACGTGAATATATATATAAACCTGAAATTGTCAAGTAGTTTCAAGAAAAATAACGAAAAGGGAGAAAAAAGCGATACCGCCCGCTAACTCATTGCCTCTCTTGATATTCAAAAACAAGTCGAAGCCCCTCAAGGGTCAGGGGCGCATACGATGTCTCAATGAAATCCGAAAGCGGAGCGAACATGTTCGCCCATCCCCCGGTCGCGATTACTCGCGCATCGGAATTCAACTCCTGCCGTATCATCGCAATCAGTGTGTCGACCTGCCCGGCTGTCCCGTAATACAAACCGGACCTGATAGCGTCACCCGTATTGCGTCCAATGATCCGCTTCGGCTTCTCCGGCTTGATTTCGGGCAATTGCCCGGTATTCCGGGCCAAATTCCGGCCCGCCAGTTCCGGCCCGGCAATGATTATCCCGCCCCAGAAAATCCCGTCGCCGGTGATCACGTCAAACGTGATTGCCGTACCATAGTCAACCACGATAATCGGGCCGCCGAGTTTGGCGAAAGCCGCGACGGCGTTGGCGATACGATCCGCCCCCAGCGTCATGGGATCATCATACGCCAGCTTGATCGGCAATGGCATTTCCCCGGTCACGACCAGCGGCAAAACGCCGAACAGGCGATCGGCTACTTTTGTATACGACTCGGTCAATTCCGGAACCACCGAGCCGATCACCACCCGCTCGATATCCCCGGGTTTAACCGACAGCCGTTCCAACTCCGCTTGAAACTGCCGACCGCACTCATCCGGACCGGGCCGTTGGTGTGAATCGAAATGGAATGTTCCGACCAGCCGGGGGCCGTCGAATACGCCGAACGTAGCGGCGGTGTTGCCGATGTCTATCGCCAGAAGCATGCGCCGAATATATCCAACCGGCGGCGTTTTGTCAATCACCCCGCGATTGTGCAAGAAATGCACAGGTCGGGTAAGAATATGCGAGCGCTTGCCGATACTAATGATATTATCGAGTCAATAATAGCCGGAGGAAATCATGAAACAGATCACGATTGCCTTGTTTTGTATCATACTGCTATTGATTACCGGGTGCTCAAAGAAGGAAACTTCACTTACCGTACCGGCCGAGCGATGGGATCAGGCAAATCATCCCGGTAATCAACAAGTCAACGAAACGGCATCAAACGATCATTTGCAACAGGCCAAAGTCGCCTTTTCAAAAGACAAATACAAACAGGCCATAAAACATTGCGAAAAAGCAATCATGTTCAACCGCCAGAACTGGGAAGCCTATTACTATGTCGGCCTGAGTATGCAAAAACGTCGGGAATACGCCGGCGCCATTGACATGCTTCAAAACGGACTGAGCCACAGCCCTCAAAACAGTTATGTCAAATCAGAATTGCATTACGCCATCGGTTACAGCTGGGAGAAAATGGGCCAACTTGACAATGCCAAGAAAGCCTACTCGACCGCACTCGCGTTTAATCCCGAAAATCATTCGGCGCAACAAGCGAAAAATCGTATCAAAATCGAAAAGACCCTGAAAAACTGGGGAAAGCAAAAGAACATCGATTACGACGGTTAATCGGTTTGAAACGTGATCAACCGGTCGGCTTGAGTCGGCCGGTTTTTTTTATTCGCGACAATGGATGAATTCGACAAAATATCGTATACTGTCTGACACATGAAAAACAAGCCCACCATAACCTTTCGACTCGGCGATGATTTCTATGACAAGCTCGACGCCTTTACCAATCGGTTCTTGAAAGACGGGTTTGATCTGTTCGCCGGGGAATTCGCCAATATCGACCAATTCCGAGAACGGGCATTGGCCGACAGCGACAATCGCACCGATGCTTCTTTCCGTCGCAATCCGAAAGAGATGTATCTGCTCGAAGCGGTCTATTATCAAATCATGGAACGAATCAATCGCGAGGCGTTCAATCGCGCCGAAAATACCGTGCTGATTCTCCCCGACTGCATGTCTCTTCTGATGGATAAATGCAAACGCGAACGCACATCCTACGGCAAAATCTGCACACGATGTGTCCCCAACTGCCGGATCAATAAAATCATGCAGATCGCGGATCGGTATCATCTCGAGGGATACTTCTCCAAACGGGCGCTGACCGAACAACTCTCGAACATAAAAAAAGACAAGCCGTCACTGGCGGTTATCGGCATCTCATGTATATTGACTCTGGCGTCCGGAATGCGTTCGGCCAAAGAGGCGGGGGTTCCATCGCGCGGAGTCTTTTTGAATTTCAC
>CAZVNK010000118.1:5667-7926 GCA_964628115.1 uncultured Ignavibacteriaceae bacterium
GTCGACCGGGTGCGGGCGATTCTGGAGGAGAAATATGGCATACCCGATTCGACATCTTAAACCCGATGACTACGACGAGCTGATCCGGCTCTGGAATATCTGCGGCCTGACCCATCGCCCCAAAGGGCGCGACTCCCGCGAGGCCGTGACCGAGCAGTTCGGACGGGCCAACATGTGCTTTCTGGGCATGTACGACAACGACCGGATGATCGGATCGATTATCGGCTCCCACGATGGACGCAAGGGATGGATCAACCGCATGGCCGTCGATCCCGACTATCGCGGACACGGACTGGCCGCGCAGTTGATCGCCTCCGCCGAGCAGTTCCTGTACGATCAGGGAATTACCGTCATCGCCGCGCTGGTGGAAGACGAAAACACCCCCTCCATGGCGACACTGGCCAAAGCGGGATACGAAACCTGGGAGGGCATCGTGTATTTTTCCAAACGCCCCTCCTGGGACGACTGATCGCCTTTTCCACTTGCCATTGCGGCCAATCATCGCTTTCTTGCGTCTATATTGTCACGTGCCGCCGAGACGGCGCGAAAAACGGATCGCATGAAACGGCATATCGTATGAAACAATCGGAACACAAAACTCAACCCATCAACGTCGGTGTCAGTACCTGTCTTCTGGGCGAGAACGTCCGCTACGACGGCGGACACAAACGCGATCCCTTCGTCACCGATCTACTCGGCTATTTCTTTCGGTTCGTACCGGTCTGTCCTGAAGTCGAACTCGGCATGGGTGTCCCGCGCGAAGCGGTGCAACTGGAAGGTGACACCCAACGTCCCCGAATGGTCGGACGGCAAACCGGACACAACTGGACCGCTCGCATGTTACGCTTCTGCCTTACCCGCGCCGGACAACTGGCGCAACACGATCTCTCGGGGTACATCTTCAAGGCCAAATCCCCCAGTTGCGGCATACAGCGCGTCAAAGTGTTCAAAAAGCCCGGCCACCCGGCCGACTATAAAGGCATCGGGCTGTTCGCCAATATCATCATGCAACGCTATCCCCTGCTTCCGGTCGAAGATGAGGGCCGTCTGCACGATATCCGCATCCGCGAGAATTTCATCACACGGGTGTTCGCATATCACCGTTTCCGAAATGCCTTTGCGGGTAAATACGCCCGACGCGACGCGGTCGCGTTCCATACCGTGCAAAAATTCCTGATCCTCGCTCACAGCACGAAACATTACACCGAACTGGGACGGCTGGTCGCAAAAATCAAGCAATACCCCCCGTCGGAATTTCGAGACCGTTACTGCGTATTATTCATGGAAGCGCTCGGATTCAAAACCACGGTCAAAAAAAACGTCAACGTTTTGCATCATATCATCGGCTTTTTCAAAAAGCATCTCGATTCCGGTGAAAAACAGTACCTGCTGAATGTGATCGACGATTATCACAACGAACTGGTACCGCTGATTGTCCCGATTACATTGGTGAAACAGTACGTGAACAAATTCAACATCGACTACCTGGCCGATCAAGTCTATCTCAACCCGCACCCGAAAGAGTTGATGTTGCGGAACCATGTATGAAAGCGAGAAATATCATGCAATTTATCGTCATTGCGTATGATTATACCGATGAGAAAGCCCACGACCGCCTCATGGCGGTACGCGAATCGCATCTGAAACAGGCCGAAGAATTCTTCGAAAGCGGCAAATGGCTGTACGCGGTCGGCATCATGGACGATCACGACAAACTGATCGGGTCGATGATCGTCTGCGATTTCAATTCCCGAGAGGAGATGCAACAGCAGTGGCTGTACGACGAACCGTACATCACCGGCAAAGTCTGGGAAACGATCACCATCCACCGCGCCCTGATTCCCCCGATGCCGAAACCATGATACGACTGCCATAATGATTCAATAATCATACACCCAGGCGATCTGAGGATCACCCGGGCACGGAATAATCGTTATCACCGCGCTGTGTTGTAGCGACTGTCTTATATGTCATAATCTCCTTCGAAGATCCCGAGGAACGAGGGAAAGAAGTTTTGACGCCTTTGACTCATTTCCAATCAAACGATCGCACGGATGTAGGTCTTGGTTCCGAATGACGCACCGGCGTCATGAGAAACCCGACATGTGTTATATTGTCTAATCAATGTCGGGTTATTCGCTCGGAAGACCTCGCTCTGAACCCGACCTACTTTATCTGCACATCAACATCGACCTTTTCAGCCGATTCGATAACCATACGTTTATATGTATTGTCGATGTCTTCAGTCTTTATTGTAAC
>CAZVNK010000119.1:0-7917 GCA_964628115.1 uncultured Ignavibacteriaceae bacterium
TATAACGGCGCGGGATTCGCCGGTTGGCAATACCAGCCGGATGAGGTCACGGTGCAGGGGAAAATCACCGAGGCGATCGAAAAGGTGACCGGTGTGAAAGTTACGCTGTATGGCGCCGGACGCACCGACGCCGGAGTGCACGCGTTGGGCCAGGTGGCGAATTTTCATATCGATCATCATCTGCCGACCGAACGATTCAAAGACGCGATCAATTTCTATCTGCCGCGTACGATTCTGATCACCGACGCGTTTGAAGTCTCGAAGGAATTTAACGCCCGCTATGCGGCGCACTGGCGACATTACCGATATATTATCGATTTGAAAAAGACGGCGCATTATTTCGATTATCGCTGGGAGTTTCCGTATCACCTCGAGCCGGAACCGATGCAGGCGATTGCGGACGTGGTTTTGGGACGGCATGATTTCTCGGCCTTTTGCCGGGTGGCATCGCAGAAGGAAAACAACGACTGCGAAGTGACCGAATCGGTATGGCGGCGCGAGGAATCACTGCTTATTTACACCATTCGGGCCAATCGGTTTTTGCATACGATGGTGCGCTCGCTGGTGGGGGAAATGACTCTGGCATGCCATGACAAGGACCCCTTGACTTTGAGTCGATTTCAGGATATTATGGCTTCGGGCGACCATACCAGAGTCAAATCGGTTGCTCCGGCCAGAGGATTGTATCTGGTCGAAGTGGGATATTAGCTTGCGAGGATGAACACAATGAAATTCTTTATCGACACTGCCAATCTGGATGAAATCAAGGAAGCGGCCGCTCTGGGAATTCTGGATGGCGTGACCACCAATCCATCGCTTTTATCGAAGGAAACCATGCCGTATCGGGAACTATTGACCGAAATCTGCAAAGTGGTTGCGGGGCCGGTTTCGGCGGAAGTGGTGGCGCTGGACACCGCCGGGATGACGCGCGAGGCCGAGGATCTGGCCAAAATCGCGGACAATATCACGATTAAGATTCCGTGCACGGTTGACGGTATCAAGGCGATCAAACTGCTTGCGGAACAGAATATTATGACCAATGCCACGCTTTGTTTCTCGCCAATGCAGGCGCTAATGGTTGCCAAGGCGGGCGGGACGTTTATTTCGCCGTTCGTGGGACGACTGGACGATATCTCACACGTCGGGATGGAATTGATTCAGCAAATCGTGACGATTTATAATAATTACGGCTTCGAAACCGAGGTGCTGGTGGCCTCGATTCGCAATCCGCTTCACGTGGTCGACGCGGCGCTGATGGGCGCGCATGTCGCGACCATGCCGTTCAAGGTTATCACTCAGCTTATCAAGCACCCGCTGACCGATATCGGTTTGAAGCGTTTCCTCGAGGATTGGGAAAAGGTCAATAAGGGATGATACCGCGATATACTTTGCCCGAAATGGGCGCGCTTTGGTCGGAAGAATCGAAATTCCGACACTGGCTGGAAGTCGAACTGGCGGTCTGCCGGGCTATGGCCGAGATGAAGCAGATTCCGATGACGGCCTGGCGGACGATTAAGAAAAAGGCCGATTTCGATATCAACCGCATCAATGAAGTCGAGGCCGAGACCAATCATGACGTGATCGCCTTTTTGACCTCGGTCAGCGAATATGTCGGGCCGGAGGCGAAATATATCCATTTCGGAATGACGTCGTCTGACATGCTCGACACGGCGCTTTCGATGCAGATGACCAAGGCGGCGAAACTGATCGACAAGCGAATCGGCACGGCATTGACCAAGATCAAACGATTGGCGTTAAAATACAAAATGACACCGATGATCGGTCGGACGGGCTGGCGCGCGGACGGGAGCGGTTTCGTCTTGCCGCCGAGGAAACGCGAGTCGGCGCGATTTCCGGCGCGGTCGGGAATTTCGCCAATATCGATCCCAAAATCGAGGCCCGGGTCTGCCGCTATCTGGGACTGAAAGTCGCCGAGGTATCGACACAGGTTATACAAAGGGACCGTCACGCGTCGTATATCAGCACGCTGGCGATTCTGGCAACGACTCTTGAGAAATTCGGCACCGAAATTCGTAATCTGCATCGGACGGAAATCGGAGAGGTCATGGAGGGTTTCACCAAAGGGCAGAAGGGGTCATCGGCCATGCCGCACAAGAAAAATCCGATCACGGCCGAACGTCTGGCCGGACTGGCGCGGCTCATGCGGGGGTTCACGGTGACGGCGATGGAGAATATACCGCTCTGGCATGAGCGGGATATCGCCCACAGCTCCGCCGAGCGGGTGATTCTTCCCGACAGCGCGATCACGGTCGACTATGCGCTTAAGATTTTCAACGACGTGCTCGATCGGCTGGCGGTGTATCCTCAGCGAATGCATGACAATATTTTTATTTACGGCGGGATCGTTTTCTCACAACGTCTCCTGCTTAAACTGACCGACGCTCTCGGTGACCGCGACCGGGCTTATCGCATGGTGCAACGCAATGCCATGCAGGCGTATCAGGGCGGTCGGGGATTCCGGGAACTGGTCAAGGACGATGCCGATATCAAGCAGGTGCTTGACGAGCGTAAAATCGACGAGTGTTTCGATCTGGCGTATTATCTGAAAAATGTCGACAAGATTTTCAAGCGGGTGTTCGGTAAATGATTGCCTCGTACGGACTGAAATTTATTTTGATTGCACTGCTCATGACGGTGCTGTGCTGTCTCGGTGCGGCCTGGCGGGACTCGAAACTGCTGTTTGCGCTGGCGGTGCTCTTTGCCGTGGTCACGGTGTTTTTGTCGTTTTTCTATCGCAGTCCCGCGCGCACGATTCAGGCCGAGCCGGGGATGATTCTTTCCACCGCCGACGGAAAAGTCCTGGCGGTCGAAGAGATCGAAAACGATTATCTCGGAGGAAAGGGAACCAAGATTTCGATTTTCCTTTCGGTGTTCGATCCGCATATCAACCGGATTCCCATCGACGGCCGCATCGACTACGTTAAGTACAATCCGGGCAAGTTCTTCCAGGCCTTCACGGACAAGGCGTCATCGGACAATGAAAACGTGGAAATCGGTTTGGTGCATCGTTCCGGCAAATTCGTGTTTAAGATTATCGCTGGGATTCTGGCCCGGCGGATCGAGTACTCTTTGCAGGATAATCAGGAAGTCACTGCCGGTGATGTTTTCGGGATGATTCATTTCGGCAGTCGCGCCGAGTTTTTCCTTCCGGATAACGTCGAGGTGCAAGTCAAGCCGGGCGACCGGGTCAAAGCGGGCGTGTCGGTTATCGGGAAAGTAAAGGAGCCATAATGCCGGTCGGCAATATCAGGGGAATTTTCCCCGGAACGTTCACCATGGGCAACGCCGTCTGCGGTTTTCTAGCCCTGCTTTCGGCATACGAAGGTGAAGTCATCACGGCCTGCTGGTTGATTATTCTGGCGGGATTCCTTGATTTGCTGGATGGAAAAGTGGCGCGGTTGTCCGGGGCGGCATCGGATTTCGGCATCCAGCTCGATTCACTGGCCGATTTTCTGTCTTTTGGAGTCGCGCCGGCGTTTTTGCTCTATTCTTTGAAATTGCATGACATGGGCAAATGGGGCTGGATAATCGGAGTGGTGTTTATTATGGCGTCGAGTTATCGACTGGCGCGTTTTAATCTGCTGGCCAGCACTGAGGAGAAAAAAGAATTTTTGGGACTGCCGGTTCCGATTGCGGCGCTGACGCTGGTTTCATACGTGATTTTCAGTTATCACGTGTGGGGGAGCCTGCAATATACCCAGCATATTGCCACCATGATTATCCTATTCTCGGCGTTGATGGTTTCGCAGATCGAATACGATTCCATGCCGGATCATTTCAACAACCGCAAGAACCGAATTAAACTGCTGTTTATAATTGTCGCGGCCGGACTGGCGCTGTTTCGTCCGAGACTTTTCTTATTTCCTATCATGGCGGCATATATTATAATAGGGCTTGTCCGCGAGGCTTACCGACTCTTTTATTTGGGAGTCGGACTGGTGCGGAAACAGGCGTCAAAACGAAACCGTATGGAGAAAACGGATGGAGAATAAAAAAGCGGTCGTATATGTCCGGTTAAAAGACGGCGTGCTCGATCCTCAGGGAGTCACGATTCAGCGGGCGATTTTAAACATGGGCTATGACGTGGTGGAGGGAGTGCGTTCCGGACGCTTTTTCGAGCTGGAACTGGCCGACGGCAACGGCGATCTGAGCGGCAAGGTCGAGGAAATCTGCCGTAAATTGCTGGCTAATCCGGTCATTGAAGACTTCAGCGTGGAGTACAAATAATGAAATTCGGGGTGGTGACGTTTCCCGGTTCGAATTGCGACTATGACGCCTACGCCGCCGCGAAACTGATCGGCGAAGAAGTGGAGTTTCTCTGGCATCAGTCGACCGACCTGTTGGACTGCGACGTGGTTATTCTTCCGGGCGGATTCGCTCACGGCGATTATCTTCGCTCGGGAGCCATCGCGCGGTTTTCACCGATCATGCAGTCGGTGGTCAAATTCGCGTCCGACGGGGGACTGGTGATGGGAATCTGTAACGGTTTCCAGGGGCTGGTGGAATCCGGCTTACTGCCGGGCGCGCTGATGCGCAACGATCATTTGCGTTTCTCCTGCAAGTTTATCTACGTTCGGGTCGAACGCAACGATTTGCCGTTCACGTCTTCGTGCAAAGTCGGCGATGTATTGAAAATCCCCATTGCGCACAAGGATGGCAACTATTATAATTTTCAGGGTGATTTGCAACGGTTGAAGGACAACAATCAAGTGGTGTTTCGCTATTGCGATCGCCAGGGAAAAATAACCGCCGAAAGCAATCCCAACGGTTCGGCCGACAATATCGCGGGAATCACCAACCGCGAGGGGAACGTGCTCGGCATGATGCCGCATCCGGAACGGGCGATGGAAAGTATTCTGGGTTCCGACGACGGATTGCGGTTGTTCGAATCGATCCGGGCCTTTTGCAAACGAGGGGTGAACGTTGAAAAGACGTGAGTTGACATTTATTATCGTGGCGCTTCTTCTCGGCGCGATTATCGGTGGATTTCTCGGGGAGTTGATCGGATCTTACCTGCCTCCCGGCGCGGCCAAGACGCTGTTTTCCCGGTCGGTGACAATCGGTTTCGAGACGACCCGGGTGGAATTGTACGCCATTTCGCTGACCTTCGGGATAAGTTTCAAAATCAATTTCATGTCGGCGCTGATGGTACTGTTGGTGATCGTGTATTTCCGCTGGTGGTATTTATAGACGGGATGAAGGTCAGGCAAAACTTTGCGAGTGAATCGACGTTTAATAGTAGAACACAGTGATGTTTGCGCTTTGAGCAAACCGGGTGATGAGGCTGAGACGACAAACGAACCATTGACGAAAAGAGGTTGATATGTTTGGAATGGGTCCATGGGAAATAGCGCTTATCTTTCTGGTCATCCTGCTTTTGTTCGGAGCCAAACGCCTTCCCGAAATCGCCCAGGGTTTGGGAAAAGGCATCCGGGAATTCAAAGGCGCCGTGAAGGACACGCAGAAGGAAATCAAGACCGGCATTGAAAACGCCGACAAGGACACCGCCGGTTCCGACACCAAAAAAGATGAGTAACATGACCGACGAAACTATTGACCGAATAGCCGCCATACTCAACGCTGAAAAGTCAATCAGGGAACAGGATCATTATCGGCTGAGAATCGCCAATCCGGCCGAGAAGCGCGTGCTGATTCTGGAAATTTATCCCGAAATCATGCTGGGGCCGGCGCGGGGAATGCTGGTGGTGGTTTACACCGGCAACTCGCATTTGCAGTTGCACAACTGTACCGGCTTTGTCGTTTCGGAGGAGTTGGGCGAGGTCACGTTCGTGGCCGAGCGCGATCAGCAGTTGTCCGGACTGGTGGTCGAGCGCGGGGCATCGTGTTCGCTTTATGCCGCGCTGGACCGCAAGTTGATCTCCAGCGATTTTACCAAGCTGGGAGTGGAAGTGATGCTTTCCGGGGTGGCGCTTTCCCTGGCGGAAGACATTATCAGGCCGGAGGGTGACCCGCAGGACGAATAGCCGTGCGGGTCAGACCTTGGCGCTGTTTTTAGAACTGAAGGAATCGATAAAGTCGGCCAGCGCATTGGCGATGTCGCCGGCTTTCTGATACCGCTCCTCGGGATTTTTCCGTAACGACCGTTCAATCACCCGATCAAACAGATTCGGAATGCTTTTGTCAATAGTCGACGGGAGTTGGGGTTCGCTGTTGACGATGCTGTATATCAGCGAGGTCAGGTTTTCGCCCCGGAAGGGACGCCGGTACACCAGCATTTCATACATCATCACACCGAGACTGAAGATATCGGTCCGGCTGTCGACCGGCCGCCCCTGCAGTTGTTCGGGAGAAATGTAATTCGGCGTACCCATCGCGATCCCGGTGCGGGTCATTGACGAGGAATCCAGACGGGCGATTCCGAAGTCCATCACCTTGACCGTGTAATCACTGCGCACCATGATATTGGCCGGTTTGATGTCGCGGTGCACGATACCCTGATTGTGGGCATACGTCAGGGCATGACAGACCTGCGTGATAATCTGTGCGATAATGCGATAATTGAATTTAACCTTGCGCCGGATCATCTCCTCGAGCGTTTGTCCTTCAAGATATTCCATTGCGATATACTGCAGGTTCTGTTCGGTGCCGACGTCGTAAATCGTCACGATATTGGGATGCGAAAGCATGCCCGCGGCCTGAGCCTCGCGGAACAGCCGTTCTTTGAGTTCTTCGAGTTCCGCCGGATCGTTGACGAAGTCCAGACGGATGGTTTTCAATGCGACGTTAAGGTTGATGGCGGGATCGATGCCTTTGTAGACCATACCCATCGCGCCTTTACCGACCACGTCGCTGACCTGGTAGCGCCCCAACTGCTTGAGTTGCGGCACGCCACCGGATGGCGTGAAAGCCGCGCTGTCGTTTTTGGCCGGTTGTTCCTCGACCGGCTGATTTTCCTCGAAAACCACGTTATTGTATTCCACCGATGGATTGGGTGGCGGTTGCGGAATCTCGCCGGATGATGATTCGGCGGTGTTTTCGACCGTCGCCGGTATTATTGTCTCCGGTCCGGGCACTGATTTGGCCGGAGGCGGAGTCGCCGCCAGAGCCTCGGTAGCCTTGTGCATATTCGTCGTTTCCGCCGCTTGTGTATGGGCATGCATCGTGGTATCCGGAGCGGGAGGCGCATAGTCCATTTTAACCGTTTCCTGAGTCGCTTGCGAGATGGCTGAGGCCGATGCGGGCTTTCCGGGATGATCGGTCAGGTGTTTTATTTCGGGCAGGCGCGTGTTTTTGGGCTTGACTGTCTGGCTGTCGGAAAACCGCGCCATGAATTCATCGTCAAGGAACGGACTGGCCAGAAGCAGTAGCATTAACTCCAATCCGATGTATAGGAATCGTGTGTGTATATTGTATGAATTGAACAGGACAAAGGTCAGGTTTGCCAGAATGAATATGCTTACCATGAGTATGATCAGGCGATACGTCAATGAAACCCGGGGCAGAATAAAGGCGAAAATGCCGCCCAGCGCGAACAGGATCAGCATGTCGATACCGGGCGAGGAGTCGTAGCGTCTGATAAAGTTATCGTGAATGATATTTTCTATAACATTGGCCGATTTCACCGAGCTCCACATCATGTCGCTGACCGGGGTTCGGCAGACGTCGGCGTACCGTTCCGCCGTCAGGGATACGATCACCAGTTTGTCGGTAAAGGCGGCAAAATTGACGGTCTCGCCGAGAACCTCGCCGGCTGATATCCGGCGGAATGACTCACCCGGCCGGTTGAAATTGATGTACATTTCGGTACGTTCATTGGTCGGAATTTCGTGGGATCCGACGGTTACTTTTTCGCCGCCGTGGACGGTAATCATTTCCGGTTCCACGCCGAGGTATTCGGCGGCAGTCATGAGTTCGACGGATGGGTAATAGTACCCC
>CAZVNK010000120.1:0-7905 GCA_964628115.1 uncultured Ignavibacteriaceae bacterium
CCATATATTTACTCAACAATTTCGCGACGGTATTCACGCATCGATTCATGGGGCAAATCAGTGATCGATTCGGTGAGCGGGCCGTGCTGGCGGGATCATCGCTTCTTCTGGTCTTCATTTTCAGCGGGTACGCCCTTGTCACTTATTTACCGCTGTTGATAATCTTCTTCTTTCTTGACAACATCATGTTCGGATCGTCGATTGCATTGAAATCATACCTGCGGCGAATCTCGACCGATGAAGACTTGACCGGTTGTTTGTCGTTCGGCATGACCGCCAATCACATCACGGCGGTGGTCATCCCGGCGCTGGGCGGACTCATCTGGAGCCGGTTCGGTTATCAGGCGACTTTCATTGCCGGTGCGGTGATCGTCGCAGTGGACCTGCTGTTCGCCCTGCAATTGCCGTCGAAAGCGGAGTGATTCCCTGCCGCAAGCCGTGAAAAGATTCTCCGCTACAGTTGCCAATTGCGGCCTTTATCGTTATACTTAGACCATACGAAAATTCAATTTAGGTAGAGATACATACTATGAAACGATTACTATCAGGAAACGAGGCGGTTGCCCGAGGGGCATACGAGGCCGGGATCAAACTCGCGGCCGCGTATCCGGGGACACCGTCGACGGAAATATTGGAAACCCTGGCCGGGGAGTACCGGTCGATTTACTCGGAATGGTCGCCCAACGAGAAAGTGGCGTTCGAAGTCGGTATTGGTTCGTCGCTGGGTGGCGCGCGGACACTGGTGACGATGAAACACGTCGGTTTGAACGTTGCCGCCGATCCCTTTATGACATTCGCCTATACCGGGGTGCGCGGCGGTTTTGTTTTCGTCTCCGCAGATGATCCTGAGATGCATTCCTCCCAGAATGAGCAGGATAATCGGTTCTATGCCAAATTCGCCCAGATTCCTTTTCTGGATCCTTCGGATTCCCAGGAAGCGAAGGATTTCGTAAAGAGGGGATGTGAAATCTCCGAGCAATTCGACACGCCGGTTATGTTGCACATGACCACTCGCATTTCGCACTCCAAGAGCATTGTCGAAGAGTGCGAACCGGTGACGCCGCCGGAGTTGCCGTTCGAACATGAGATGGAAAAGTACGTGATGGTTCCGGCCAACGCCCGCAAGCGACACGTGGTGGTCACGGAACGCGTTGAGAAACTGAGAAAATTCGCGGAAGAGACCGATCTGAACGTGCTGGAAAAAAACGGATCGGACGTCGGCATTATCACCGGCGGCATATCGTATCAGTACGCCAAAGACAGCATGCCCAACGCCGACTATCTCAAACTGGGTTTGGGGTTCCCGCTTCCGCTCGAAAAGATTCGCACGTTTGTGGAGTCGCACAAGACGACGATCGTGGTCGAAGAGCTGGAACCTTACTATGAAGAAACAATCAAGGCGGCCGGTTTGAAGGTCGAGGGGAAAGAGTATTTCTCCCGTCTCGGCGAACTGTCGCCCTATCTTGTGAGCAAGGCTTGAATAAAGCCGGGCTGGTCGATCAGGTGCAAGGGGCGGAATTTGAAGCCGAATCGCTTTTCCCGCGTCCGCCGATTCTGTGTCCCGGCTGTCCGCATCGCGGGGCGTTTATGGCGCTGAAAAAGCTGAAAGTGCCGGTCACCGGCGATATCGGCTGTTATACGCTGGCGGTATTGCCCCCGTTGCACGTGCTGGATTCCTGTATTTGCATGGGAGCCTCGATCGGTAATGCGATCGGTTTGGAAAAAGTCGACAAATCCCACAAAGGCGTGGTAGCCGTCATCGGTGATTCGACCTTCCTGCACTCCGGAATCACCGGTCTTCTGGATGCGGTCTATAACAAGAGCAATGTGACGGTAATGATTCTCGACAATCGCATTACGGCCATGACCGGCGGCCAGCAACATCCGGCAACCGGCTCCACGTTGATGGGTGAACCGACCAAACAGGTGGATTTTGTCGAATTGTGCAAGGCGCTCGGTGTAGAGGAGGATCATATCCGCCAGGTCGATCCGTACGATTACAAGGGAACTATCGACGCGGTGAAAGAGCAAATGGAAAAAGAAGGGCCGTCGGTGTTGATCACCACCCGGGCCTGCGTGTTGATGCCGAAGCGGATTATCGACCGCGCTTACAAGGTCGATCTGGATTTGTGCAACGGGTGCAGTGCCTGTTTCCGTATCGGTTGCCCGGCGATTTTACCGTCGACAGAAATGACCAAGCGCAATCGACCCAAAGCCGTGATAGATGCCACCCTGTGTACCGGATGTACGCTGTGTGCACAGGTATGTCAGCCTGAAGCGATTATTCCGGTCGAAGTACCGTCGACCGTGGCGAAGTGAGGATATCATGAATAGCAATACATCAACCAATATCTTGATTGTCGGAGTGGGCGGCCAGGGGGTTCTGCTGGCATCGGAAATTCTCTCCGACGTGGCGATGCGGGCCGGGTTTGACGTGAAAAAATCGGAAGTGCACGGCATGTCGCAACGCGGCGGCGTGGTTTCGTCGCATGTCAAATACGGACCGAAAGTATATTCGCCGATTATCCCGTATGGGCAGGCCGATATTCTGATCTCGTTCGAACAGGCCGAAGCCCTGCGCGCGCTTGATTGGGTAAAAAAGAACGGTCTGGTGGCAACTTCGCGGACGCGGTTGGTGCCGCCGATTGCCACGGGCGGCCAGTTTTCCTATCCGGATGATCCGGTAGCGGAAATCAAAAAGAAGATACAAAACGTGGTGGCTCTCGACGCCGACAAGATCGCGTTGGAGCTGGGCAATATTCGCCTGGTCAATACGCTTCTTCTGGGAGCGATTTCCTCGGGTCTGCAATTTGACAATGCCGCCTGGGAGCAGTCGCTAAAGGCGCGGGTCAAGGCCAAATTCGTGGATTTGAACCTTAAGGCCTTTGCGCGGGGACAGGAAGCCGCCGCCGAGGCGGTGGCCACGTAGACCTGGATACGATCCATGCAGGAAGTCATAATTGCGATCAATCCCGGGTCAACGTCGATTCGGATGGCATTATATCATTGGGATGAAATGTTGTCCGAAGAATCGGTATCTCATTCCATCGATGAATTGGCCGCCTTTGATAACGTTGCCGACCAGTTCAAACTACGCATGATCGATGTCAATAAATGGCTTGCCGTGCAGGATCTGAATGATAAGAAGGTCATTGCCATTGCCGGGCGTGGGGCACCCCTGCGCCCGATGGAAGAAGGCATCTACGGCATCAATGAACGCATGCTGGCCGACCTGCACAGCATGCGCTATTCGAACCATGCCTCCAATCTCGGAGCCATCATCGCGGATCATCTCAGTAAACGCTTTCATGTCCCCGCTGTGATTGTGGAACCGGTTACCATTGACAATTTTACTGATTTTGCGCGCGTATCGGGTGTTCCGGGAATCGAACGGTTGTGTCGCTCCCATGCCCTGAATATCAAGGAAGTCTGCCGGAGGGAGGCCAAAAAACACGGAAAATCCATCCGTGAGACCAGATATGTCGTCGCTCACATGGGGGGAGGAATATCGGTAGCCGCCGTGGATAAGGGATTGATTGTCGATGTCAACGATGCCCTGCTGGGAATGGGGCCGTTTTCGCCTAACCGGGCCGGGGCCATGCCGATTGGACCGCTGGTGCAATTGGCATACTCGGGCAAATACACGGAAAAATCGCTTACCACCATGTTGTCGCGTGAAAGCGGCTTGCAGGCCTATCTTGGGGAGACCGATGTCCGCAAGGTGGAAAAGCGCATTGCCGCCGGTGATAAGAAAGCCGCTCTGTACTATGATGCCATGATTTACCAGATCGCGAAAGAAGTCGGATATTGCGCGGCGGTATTGAAAGGTCAACTCGACGGGATTCTTTTAACCGGCGGTATGGCCATGTCGGAAAAGCTTACCGGGAGACTGCGAGAATATACCTCTTTTCTAAGCGAAGTTGTCGTGCACGCCGGAGAATATGAGATGTCGGCTTTGACGGCAGGGGCAATCAGGGTGTTGAGAGGCGAAGAAACATTAAAGGAATACTAAACGGTCATCAATATGGATGAAGTAATTATTGTCATAAATCCGGGCTCGACTTCGACCAAGGTGGCGCTGTTTCGTGGGAAAGAACGCTTGGCGGAAGAGACCGTATCTCACCCCGCCGATGAACTGCAGGACTTTAAAAATGTCACCGATCAATTCGATCTCCGCATGAATAACATCGATGCCTGGTTGACGGCGCAGGGTCTTGAGCAGAAAAAGGTTGTTGCCGTGGCGGGACGCGGGGCGCGTTTGCGACCGCTTAAAAGCGGTATATATCGCATCACTGAAAGCATGTTGGACGACTTGCGGACTATGCGCTATTCCAATCATGCCGGAAATCTCGGGGCGATTATCGCCGACCATCTGGGACGTCGATACGGTGTTCCGGCAATTATCGCCGATCCGATTACACTCGACGATTTTCCTGAGATCGCCAAAGTTTCCGGTATTCCGGAAATCGAACGGATGTGTCGGTTACATACGCTGAATGTCCGCGAGGTCAGCCGCCGGGAAGCCGCGAAACTCGGCAAAACACTCGAAGAATGCAATTTTGTGACGGTTCACATGGGTGGTGGAATATCGGTGGCGGCGGTGGAACGTGGACGGATTGTCGATGTCAACGACGCCCTGCTGGGGATGGGACCCTATTCGGTTGAACGGGCCGGAGCCGTGCCGATCGGCGCCTTAATCAAAATGGCGTTTTCAGGAAAATATTCCGAACAACAACTGATTCATCGATTGTCTCATGAATCGGGATTGAAGGGATACCTTGGTGAAAATGATGTCCGCCGGGTCGAACAAATGATCGATGATGGCGACGATAACGCCGCGTTGTATTACGGAGCCATGATCTATCAGATTGCAAAAGAAATCTGTGCCATGACCGTCGTACTCAAAGGTGATTTCGAAGGGATCATTCTCACCGGCGGTATGGCCAAGTCCGAGCGGCTGGTGACGTCGCTGAAAGAGTACATCGCCTGCCTGGGAGATATTATCGTCGTTCCCGGAGAATTCGAGATGGAAGCCCTCGCGGCGGCGGCCGTGCGGGTACTCGACAGAAATTCCCAAAGACTATTAATCATAGGATTTTACATTATGGCAGTGTTACAAGCTACCGAACCGATCACGTCGGCGGATGGCATCATTGCCGCCGCCAAAAAGCTGGCCGAGACCGACCGCACGCGCATGATTGCCGTAGCCGGGGCGCAGGATATTGCCGTTGTCGGAGCGCTGGCCGAGGCCAATGCCGACGGTATTCTCAATGCCACGCTTTTCGGTGATCGGGATGTTATCAAAGAACTGGCGGACAAGGATCAAATCGACATATCGAAACTGGACGTGGTGCATGAAACCGACATGGGCAAAGCAACGTATGGTGCCGTGAAAATGGCCGCCGAGGGCAACGCCGACGTTGTCATGAAAGGCTTTGTCTCGACTTCGGCCCTGCTCAAGACCGTTCTCGCCAAAGAATTCAAGCTACGAGTTAAAAACACGCTTTCCCATTGTGCGGTGCTTGATATTCCCGGGTATCATAAACTGCTGTCCATGACCGACGGTGGGATGATGGTCAAGCCGGATCGCGCCCAGAAAATAGACATTCTCGAAAACGCCGTGCTGGTGGCTCGGGCGCTGGGAATCAAGCCGGTCAAGGTCGCACTATCAGGCGCGGTGGATAAAATATACGACAGTGTTCCCGATTCGACCGAATGCGGCGAGTTGATAAACGAGTTGAAATCGAAGTCACTGCCGGACGTCGAAGTGCAGGGGCCGTTGACATTCGACGCGGCAACGTCGAAAGCCATTGCCGCAAAAAAGGGCCTGAGTGGACCGGTGGCGGGCGACGCCGACGTGTATATCAGCGATACTATCGAAGAGTGCAATATTGTCGCCAAGACGTTGATTAATTTTGTCGATGCCGTTTTCTCCGGAGTGATTGTCGGGGCGCGTATTCCGGTTAGTTTGGTGTCGCGCACCGATACGGTGATCAACAAGAAATCCTCGGTGTCGATTGCCTGCCTGCTGGCGGCATACTATGAACAATTCGGTGGGGGGGAGGCCTAACGATGATTACCAATTTCGCGGAATTGCGCAAACGCGCCAAAACCGCCCTTGCCGGAAAAATGGGCCTGAGGATGGGCGTGATCTTTCCCACCGATCCGGCGCATATCGAGGCGATTCTCGAAGCGGTCGATGACGGATTGATCAAACCGACCCTGTTCGGCCCGGCGCTTGCTATCAATAAATTGCTCGATGAGGCGGTCTCCGACAGCTTCGGTTCCGATCAGGTCAATGTCGGAATGGAAATCGTCGACTGCGCGACTGCCGATGACGCCGCGCGCAAGGCGCTGGAATCGGCGCAAAAGGGCGAACTGGATATCCTGCTCAAAGCCGGCCAGCCGACTCGTGAACTGGTCGACCTGATATATGACAGCAAAACCGGATTTGCCGGTAAAAAAGAAGCGATTACTCATATCGGACTGCTTCAGCATAATCGGTATCACAAACTGATGCTGGTCAGCGACGGGGCGGTGATTGCCGAGCCGAACGCGGCGGGGAAAATTACGATTCTCAACAACGCCGCCGCGCTGGCGCGCGTGCTTGAAATCGAAACGCCCAAAGCCGCACTTTTGGCCGCCGCCGAGGGGATATACCCGGCGGTGCCGGTGTCGATGGAGGAGGCGGCACTGGCGAAAATGGCCGACCGAGGGCAGATCAAGGGGGTGCTGGTCGATGGTCCGCTGTCATTCGATATCGCGATCAGCGCCGATGTTGCCAAATCAAAAGGCCTGACCGGATCGCCGGTGGCCGGGGATACCGATATTTTCGTGCCGCCCACCATGTCGACCGCCAACGGCGTATATAAAGCAATGGTGCAATACGCCGGAGCGGAAGCCGCAGGGATTATTTACGGCGCACGCGTGCCGATTGCGACGGCATCGGCGGTGGATACATCCACGAACGTGCTCAACTCGATTGCCCTGTCGGTGCTCGTGGCGGTGCAATAAAAGAGAACCAATACAACGTGATCAAAATTCTCTCCATTGACGGCGGCGGGATCAGGGGGATTATCCCCGCGATGGTGCTTGCCGAAATCGAACGCCGTACCGAAAAACATATCTCCGACATGTTTGATCTTATTGCGGGCACCTCGACCGGCGGTATTATCGCGCTGGCGCTGACAGTGCCCGATGAAAACGGTTCGCCGCGCTACCAGGCTCAGGATTTGGTTGCTCTGTATGAAAAAAAGGGCGAGCGAATATTTTCGAGATCCATCTGGCATACGATTGAGGCGGTCGGAAATATCAAAGGCGTGAAATACACGTCCGAGGGGATTGAAACGGTATTGGAAGAAGTCTTCGGCGAGGCGCGACTGAAAGAGGCCCTAACCGATGTGATCGTGACCAGCTATGATATCGAACGACTGGAGCCGTTTGTGTTTAAAAGCACCAAGGCCGGGCGTGACGCCTTGCATGATTTTCTCATGGGAGATGCCGCGCGGGCGACCTCGGCGGCTCCGACCTTTTTCGAACCGCATAAACTCGAAACCAACGACGCCGGTCAGTATCGGGCGCTGATCGACGGATTGGTTTTCGCCAGTAATCCCGCGCTGGTCGGCTTTGTCGAGGCGAAGAACAAATACCCGACGCAGAATGATTTCCTGATGGCGTCGCTGGGAACCGGCGAGGCGCCGAGCCGCATTATCTATGACGACGTTCGGCACTGGGGAGTGATGCAATGGACCGAGCCGCTTCTCGATATCGTCCTGAACGGTATCAACGCCGCGGTCGATTATCAAATGAAACAGTTATTGCCGCCGCAGGACGACGGCACTCGTTATTATCGATTTCCGGCACATCTGGATACCGCCAACGAGCCGATGGACAATACTGAACCGT
>CAZVNK010000121.1:0-499 GCA_964628115.1 uncultured Ignavibacteriaceae bacterium
CTCCTTCACCGCACTCCCGGCATCGCCTTCTTTCAAGATACCGTCAATCTGTCTCTCACTAAATCGTGACCGTTTCATAGATACCTCCTGGCTCTAATATGCCAAAAAGCTTTACTTTACAACAGTCTACTTTGGGGGAATAATACGAACACATACTCCAATAACAGGGAAGTTGTGATCCCCTGTAATACAAAATGCATGGTAGCCGTTGTAATCCATTATCACCCGTCAGGGCCTGTAAACAGGGGTGTTTCAGGTTGAAACGGTAAACACGGACTGAAAAATATCGCTTGACAATACTCGGCAAATGATTATCTTCATCCTTGTAGTTCTATAGTATCACAACCATCTGAATTTCTACAACACATAGGGCACGTGAGTAGAACGCAGCGAAAGAGGGCTGGTAGAGACTCTGGAAGAGAATGGAAATCTTAATGACATTGATGCAGACCCCTCACGGTACGTCATCTCAATAACAAGTACGCAGGACAGTCTCATC
>CAZVNK010000121.1:509-7885 GCA_964628115.1 uncultured Ignavibacteriaceae bacterium
ATAACGTCTATTGGGTTTGGGACTCAATTATTTTTCGCTATCTTTTTACATGCAATACATACCTCTATATTGACGGTCAATAACGACATAAAAATACCGGGGTGATAGATGCATAAGCGTAATATGCAGTTTATGGTAATATGTGTCCTATTATGTGTGTTTGTCGTCGTTTTCCCGCTCGCTGTCTTTGCAAACACCGAATTTAAATATCCTTGTGACATAACGATTGAGGCGATCCCATCGTCCCCGCAAACAATGGTTGAGGGTGACAGTATGGAACTGGTCATTCGCGCCGTGTACGAAGGTAATCAGCGCAGGATCGGACTGGCGGCCCGTGACCTGCCGGATTTCGTGTCCGGTTGGAGTGGTAATACCACTTATTGTGCCAACTGCACGATCAGCGATACTCTTTACGTTCATCCGCCGTCGGGTTCATCGGGTGAGTACGTGATGACATTTTACGCCAGCGCCGATTTCGAAGAAAAGCTGACCGATTCACTTCAATATGTTTTGTTCGTGGACAATATGGACACGACCTGTAGTGTCGAGGCCGGGGAAGATCGTTATGTGACGGTTGGTGGCGAAGTATGGGCGGAGATCACCGCATCGGCCGGCGACAAGAATCACAGCGGTATACACTGGGAATTCTGGGGGGGCCCGTTCGACAATGGCGCCGTGCTTGAAAGCGGCGATGAGATGAGGCTGTTTCACTGGTCGCCGGGTGTGGCCGATATCGGCGTGTGGTACGCCTATTTTCAGATTTCCACGGCAACCTGCACCGCTTTGGATTCGTTGCAAATCACGGTGACTGCCGAAGCCGGTGACTGCCGAATTCCCGTCATCATTTCCGAACCGCAATTCACGCCCGGAACGTTCAATACCATTTATTATATACCGGCCTGCAGTACCGTGGCGCATGAGATCTGTTATTTCGATACTCAACATCCCGAGATCATTCTGGGGTGTCATGAATCGGACTGGCGCAAGTCGGCAGGCGAGATCGACACGCTCAGTTTCACGTACGAAGATTTGGAGGACGGACATACCTACGGGTATTTCGTGAAAGCGTATTTCGAGGCCGGATTGGATTCGTTCGCGATCTCGGCATTGACTTATTCGACACAGGATGCCAGCCCGCCCGATACGGTGGATGAAATCAGCGCGAAAGCACTTGCCGGCGGATTCGTACGGCTGGATTGGTACGGAGTCACCGATCGGGTCAGTTACGTGAAACAATACAATATATATAGAAGAATACCCGGTCAGCAGTTTGCACATATATATACCGCTCCGGCTACGGGCGACAACGATGAAGAAACGGAATATACCTACACCGAATCACTGGATGACGGCAGTGGTCTGATCGAAGGGCAGGCCTATATATATAAGGTATGCGGTGTCGATGCGGTCGGCAATATCGGCGTGGGACTTGAAGCGGGACCGGTGGTTCCGGATTCGACGGCGCCGTGCGTGCCTGAAATCAGGATCGATTATGATTCCCGTTTGATGTACACGTATTTCGTCGGCGGTGTGGAAAGCCGGGTTTGGGGTCGATCCAACTGCCCCGACTTGCAGGCGGCTCATTTCATACGGTTTGAAGCGGGACGGGACAGTGTCAAGTATATCGACATGCACTGGGATCCGGACAGTCTGGGGTGGATATGCGATTTGTTACCGCCCAGCGACGATACCAGTTATGTGCACGGTCATCAGTACCATTATCGCGCACAGGCCAGGGATTCACTCGGCAATACCAGCGCCTGGTCGGGTACGATCAACGCGTGGCAGGATGCCTACCCGCCAAGTGATATCGGGGGGTTACGCGTTTACCAGTGGGTGCAATCGGAAAGCAATACGTTCAGCGTCGAGATCACCTGGGGCCCGGCCACCGATACGGTGCGCGGAGTCAAGCAGTACTATATATATAGAAAAATAGATGAGGGTGAATATATCGTAATCGATTCCACCGTGGACACCAGTTATGTCGATCAGTGCGACGGTTTGGTTACCCGTCAACGACTCTGCTATGCCGTTGGGTCATGTGATTTCGTGGGCAATGTCAGAGATTATCATCGAACCGAGTGGGAGGCCTGTCTGCATCCGCATGCCGGGCCGGTTATCAGCGCGGCCTGCGACACGGTGCTGTTCGACAGCGTTTGTTACACGGCGCGTGATTCATTCGTCGTTTACTGGACGGATTACGATACCGTGGACGTAACCGGATTTATCGCGATCTGTAATGGAGATACGCTGTACCGTCCGGGGGCAAGCCCCGATCACATGTTCATTCCCGTTTCCGATGACGGAACCTATACTGCAAGAGTTCAGGCAGTATATTTCGACGGTACCGCCAGCACCTGGTCCAATGCCGTGTCGGTGGTCAGAGACGGTACGCCACCGGAGCCGGTTACTTATCTGGACGTGCACAATGATTCTCTCGATTGTAACGGGTATATGTATATCAGCTGGGATGAGGTGTCCGACAATACCGGAGTCGGTCATTACCAGATTCTCCGAACGTCACCGGGAACGATGGTGGAGGACATAATCGCGATGACCGATGCGACGTTGTGGGTCGATTCGTGTCAGACACTGACGGTGTACGAGACATACGAATATCGAGCGATTCCGGTCGATTTGCTGGGGAATGCACAGGATGAGGGCAATGCGGTGGATGCAGATTACTGTAACCGGCCGTCGTTGATTACCGGACATACGCAGGAAGGCAGTGTGTTCACGTTTTCTTTCAGCCGGGCGATGCCGAATCTCGCGGACGACTGGATCGATGTCATGCGCGTGTATCACAATGACGACGTTCTGCCGCTGATTGACGGTGCGACAATGTGGCAGGGAGATTCATGGAGTGTCGATTTGGCTGAGTTCGGCGCCGGGTATTACACCGTGCAAGTCAGGGAGATGGTGGAAATCGGAGGGGATTCTGTCGCCGGCGCGTGGTCCTGCGAGTATACGGTTCCGTATGATATGCCGTCTCCACCGGTCACGTCACTCGAACTTCACCCGCAACCCGTGCCGCCGGGTATGGAGGATGAACCGGTAGGTCGGATATTTCTGGCATGGGAGCTTGATGACGCACAGTATATCGATAGGATTAGTATCACGAGGACGTCACAAGAGGGTGATACGGTTATATGTGTTACACCCGAATCTGGCAATCATATGGACAGCGGGCTATTCGCGTATATGGAGTATGAGTACTGCGTGAAGACGCATGACATTTTCGGTCAGGACGGTGAAGCCGTATGCAATACGACCGTCATCGATCCGTACTGGGTATTCACGCCGCAATTGACACTCAACGACAAATCCGAGTTTTTCAATACCGATACCATGAGGATTGAGTGGGTCTGGGTTGATAAAGCCATGAACCCGGTCGACATATCATACGGGGCGGTCGAGTGCCAGGTCGAAGTCGATATTGCAGAGGACTTTTCCTCCGGGCGGGCGATTACGGGATCGTGGATTACTGCAGGTGACAAACAATGTGCCATTGACGTTTCGCCGTTGTATCCCGAGGACAACCGCACGATGTATTGCCGGATTCGCGCTCGAGACAAATGGGATCACGAATCATATTGGTCGGACGGGTATTTCGGTTCTTTTGTGAGGAAGTTTGACAATTGGGCCCCGTCCGTTATCGAGCATATCAGCTATACCACGTCAGCCATTGACGAACCCGAACCCGGTTTACTGGAGGTGTCTCTTTGCTGGTCGCGTTCGACCGATTTGGGTGATGAGTCCGGTTTCAATCAATACCATGTCTATAGTGATCTTGCCACCGGTCAGTGGAAATTGGAGTCGTCGTTGATCGACACTTTTGTAACCTATAATTCGGTACCGGTAACATACAATCCCGAATACATATATAGGTATAAAATACAGCCGGTGGATAATATCGGCAATGAACGCGAACATGAAGATCAGGAAATTATCCTGCAGATTCTGCCGGTTCCCGATTCGGTGACGGCTCTTTCTCGAGAGGAAGTATGTTGGTGGTATGCTGATGATATCCCCGTTCAGGAGTTCTGTGTCGAACGCTCCAAGAGTATTGACAATCTTGATGCCGATTTTGTCGACGATTTCGGCGGAATTCGGGAAATAACGGACGGCAGTGTCAGAACGACGGCGTTTCCGCACGTGTCCAACTTCGACAACGCCGACACAGTGTACTTCCATATCAAAGCCGTCGGCGAAAATAACCAGAGTACCTGGTCGGAGATTTTCACGTATCCGCCGCGGCAGTCGAAACCGCCGGGCAATAGTCCGCCGGTGAAGTTGACGTTGCGGCAGAATCATCCGAATCCGTTCAATGCATCCACTGCGATTCACTTCGATCTGCCGAAAACAAGTACGGTCAGGCTGGATATT
The DNA here is from genome assembly GCA_964628115.1 of uncultured Ignavibacteriaceae bacterium. Lineage (GTDB taxonomy): Bacteria > Zixibacteria > MSB-5A5 > GN15 > PGXB01 > JAFGAL01. The sequence goes on from CAZVNK010000121.1 coordinate 4,896, forward strand.
TACAATATCAAGGGACAATTGGTGAAATCCCTGCTGGATCATCGGTTGACGCCGAATTGCTACACTGTTTCCTGGGACGGTACGAATCAGCGGGGTGACGAAGTGGCATCCGGGATATACTTTTACCGGCTACAAACGAAAACCGGTACCGTATCGAAAAAAATGATATTACTGCGATGAGGTAATCGTGTCGGTTAGAAACGGATACATGCGAATCGGTGTTTGGAGTCTGTTCGGGATCATGCTGTTGGCATTGGCGCCGCTTTCCGGATATTGCGAACAGGCTGAATCGTCGACGCGGTCGCTTGTTTACCGGGGAGCACTTCCTCCCGGTGTGAAATGCGTGACGGCATCGAGTGAAGTCCCCGCGCCGGAGTTGTATACCCCGCCATTGTATCACAATGCCGATACTCTGCGGTTATATTGGAAACCCGTTGCAGATACGGCCGAATATGACAGGTATTATTATTACATTGAGTACGATCGCCCGGGTCTGCCCGGATACGATTGGGTTGTTCTGGATAACGTCATCGGCTTTGCCGCGCTTGATACATCGGCGCAGTTCAGCCAATTGCCGGAGGACTCGCTTTTCTTCCGTGTGTACGCGGGGTTCCGTCGCAATGACAGTTTGATTTTCGGCGATCCGTCGGAGGTTGTACTGTCGATCATTGATCTGACCGATCCCGTGCTGGATTCGATTGTCGTGCTATCGGTAGACGGGCGGCATCGCGAATATACGACATCCGGCAATGTTTATGTGCAGTACTGGGGAAGCGACGCTCCGTATGGTGTTCTTGATTCTTTCCAGGTTACGGAAGACGTCGGATTCATGACATATACATCGTATGCCATAGATGACGACAGCGGAGAAGTAACATATACGCTGTCGGATCACAGCGAGCGGAAAACCGTTTTCGCTCGGCTGATTGACCGGGCGGGCAATGTCAGTAATGATCGGGAAGACGAAATTATGTATGTCGGTGATGCGCATGGCTATCCGAACCCGTTCAATCCTGAAGCCGGTCAGTATGCCGGCCTGGTGTTTTATTCACCGACAGAGGAGACCGTTACGATACGGATCTTTGATTTGTTCGGGCATCCGGTGTATCATGCAAATGCTGAGGCACGGCAGGGACTCAATGATGGTGAAGGCCAGGCCGATCTTCGATGGCACGGTCGCAACGACAAGGGTGAGACCGTAGCCAATGGCGGGTACCTTTGTATTATAGAATGCAATGGTGAGAGACAACATATGATCAAGATCGCCGTGGTCAAATGATTATGAAGAGATACAGAGATAAGATGCTACTCGGTATTGCGGCAGGATTTCTGCTGGTGTCGTGTCTGGGATTGACGTCGATTGCCTCGGCTGAGGATGTCGGCTTCGCCGGTCAGTCGGGCGAATTTCTTCGGTATGGCATTAACGTTCGTCTGTTGGGAATGGGTGGTGCAAGTGTCGGCATGGCCGGTGACGTCACCAGTCTGTTTTACAATCCGGCCGGATTGACCCGTCTGCCGCGTGAGTATCAGGCTTATGCCATGCATTCCACGTTGTACGGCGAAAGCCGTTATAACGTTCTGGCGTGCAACTTCTCAACCGGAAGCCCGATATCGAACATGTATCCGTTGGTTTGGGGGATAGGCATAATCGATCATGGCAGTGATAATTATGAGCGCCGCAGTGAAACGGATGATCATCTGGGCTTTTTCGGTGTCAAGGAACAGGCGGCCATGCTCGGTGTCGCTTCGGAGATTGTCAAGCCGTTCGGTATTTTCAGTTATGGTGTAACCGGGAAATTTATCCGTCAGGAAATCGACGATATAAGCGCCAACGGGGTGGGATTCGACGTTGGAGTGCAACTTCAGATCCTGAATCCCTCTCGTCATGCGTTTCCGGCGATCAGGGCTATCGCGCCGCTTCGTTTCGGTGTCAGTTGGCAAAACCTGATTCGGCCGAGTGTGAAATTGATCGGTACCTCCGACACGTATCCGGGAAGCTTGCGATTCGGAGTCAGCGGTGACTATAAGGTCGCCGACAGTATGAGAATCGTCGTGGCGAGTGATATCGAGCGGTTGTCCCATGCCAACGATTGCCGGACCTGGCGATGGTACGGCGGCGTTGAAATGCAGAAAGAATTCCCATCGGTCATCGTTGCGCCGAGAATCGGCTATAACAATTTGGATAAACGTGTCAGTCTGGGCGCAGGTATAACGGCGAAACTCCCGTCGGTGGATGCCCGGTTCGATTTTGCCTGGTCCGGTCACGAATATCTGGCCGATGACTATCGCTTGGCGGTGACACTCGATTTCGGGTCATTGCTGGGCAGGAAGAAATTCCATAAACGAGCCGGGACATATCATGAAAACAAAGATTCCTCGATGGCGAGAATGAATTATTTGCAGGTCATATCACGGTATGACGGTGAAGTTGATTCCTGTATTGAAGCCGCCGGAGAGATGCTGGCAGTTTACTATGACAAGGTCAATGCGAATCGTTATTATGATTTGATCGGCGGGCTCGGCAAGGCCAACAGGGATTTTTACAGGGCCAGGAATCTTAGACAAAAGGACGATCCCGGCTCAATTCCGGACATCGACCGATTGGTTGAAGCGGCACTGCAGGAGTATTCCGAGGCGGAAACGGAGAGGAGAAGGAGTTTTCTTGACCGTGACTGGATGAATTATGCGGAAACGCATATGTTTGTGAATCATTGGGACTGGGCATTGCTGGCGTTGGGAAATGTTGAAGATTCCGGTTCTCTGCGATATAATTACCTGTTTGGCGTTTGTCATCAAAAGCTGGGAAATTGGAGTATAGCCGCCGAATACTTCAAGAAAAACATCGGTTTGGAGGATACCACCAGTATGGCCTCATTGTCCCTGCTAAACTACGGCAGGGCTCTTGTTGAAATGTACTCGGATACTTTGAGGCCGCAAATGCAAAATGTCGTAGACAAACTGGAAAAACTGGTGAGGGGCCTTCGTGTCTC
>CAZVNK010000122.1:0-7846 GCA_964628115.1 uncultured Ignavibacteriaceae bacterium
GTGTACTATCTGTCGCTACCGGTTCTTTTCTGGACCCGCCTGCTTGATTCGCGCAAATGGCATAATCGTTTCGGATATTACGATCTGTACGGCATGGACCGCGAACCGGAAGACATCGCGCGTCCGGTATGGTTGCACGCCTCGTCGATGGGGGAAGTGCAGGTGATGGGGATACTGGCCGAGCAGTTGCGAAGGCAAAATCCCGATATCGAGCTGTTCGTGACGGTGATGACCGAAACCGGGTATACCCGCGCCTGTGAAATCATGGACGGCCCGCATGCGGTCGGCTTTCTGCCTCTGGATTACCGGACGCCGATCGATCGTTTTCTCAATACGATCAAACCGCGCGCGGCGATATTTATCGAGACGGAAATCTGGCCGAATATGGTCATGGCGCTGGGTAAACGGTCGATTCCGATTTTTCTGGCCAACGGCCGTCTTTCGGAAATATCTAGTGGACGCTATTATAAATTCCGCTCCGGTATGCGCCGGGTCTTGGGACAGTATACCCGGTTGATGGTGCAATCCGATATCGACCGTAATCGCTACGAACGGATCGGTGCACCGACCGAACGCGTGGAAGTGCTCGGCAGTTTGAAATTCGATGCTCCCCCGCAACGACCGACTCCGGAACAAAAGGCCGAAATCCGCGCGAAATTTCCATTTGCGGAGGATGCCCGTCTGCTGGTCGCCGGATCGACTCGCAACGGCGAGCATGACAACCTCCTTGATGTTTTTTACCGTTTAAACCGGCAGTTTACCGATACGAGATTGCTATTGGTCCCGCGTCATCTTGACAAACTGGATACCATCACCGATGCGATTCAGGAGCGCGGATTATCCTGCGTTCGCTATTCCGCATGTGATCGGCACACCGACGATGCCCTGGTGGTGCTGGTCGATGTGATGGGGATACTGAATGATCTGTACGGTATCGCGGAGATTGCCTTTGTCGGCGGAACATTGACCGATATCGGCGGACACAATATTCTCGAACCGGTATGGAAAGGCGTGCCGGTGGTGTTCGGCCCGAATATCGCCAACGTGCGCGACAGTTCGGAATATCTTATCGCTCACGGACTCGGTGCGATGGTCGCGGATGAGACGGCGCTTTTCGATATTCTTCGCGACTTTTTCGCCGGTGCGGTGACATTCAAACGCAAGGGCGAGGACGACGCCACGACGTCCGCCTCGGCCCGAACGGCACATATCATTCTTACCGCCATAGGTTCCGATGGAAAGACGCTGGCTGAACATAATCGATAACAAGCGCAGGCCGACCAACTGGTTGCCGGTGGCTCTGCTCTGGATGATTTCGCTGGGATACCGGCTGGGGCTGTTCTTTCGTGAGCGGTTTTGTCGCAGGACGGTTTCGGCGTCGTGCCCGGTGATTTCCGTGGGCAATCTGACGGTCGGGGGAACCGGCAAAACCCCGGTGGTGATCATGCTGGCCGAATACCTGACGGAACGGAAAAAGATCGTCGCGATTGTCTCGTCCGGGTACGGTCGGAAATCCACCGAGGACATTATCGAAGTCGGTCGCGCGATTCGGCAACGTCCGGTCGTCGAAGTCGGCGATGAGGTCATGATGATGGCGGAACGTCTGCCGCGAGCGCTGTTTGCGGTCGGCGGATCGAAAAGCGAGATCGCCCTGAAACTGCGTGACCGTCAACCGGACGTTATCATTGTCGACGACGGCTTTCAACACCGGCGACTTCATCGCGATGTCAATATCCTACTGCTCGATGCCGAGCGCGATCTTCGGCGCGAGGCGGTGTTTCCGCTGGGCCGTCTGCGCGAGTCGATTGGGGCGGTCAAGCGCGCCGACTGAGCGATGCTGACCCGCAAATCCTCCGGGTACGGTCGGTCGGTCGTGCACGAATGGCTTGAAGCCGATTATCCCGATCTGCCGTTGAGTGAAATCAGACGCCTCAACGAGAATATCATTTCGCGGCAATTGATTAAGCCGCTTCAGGATATCAAGGGCAAACGGATATATGTCCTGGCCGGAATCGGCGACGGGAACGCATTCGTGGAAGGGCTGACGGCTCGATTGGGTGATCCGGCGGGAGTGCGGCTGTTTGCCGATCACTGCGCGTATGGTGAAGTCGATATTCGCAAAATTCAAGAGGACGTGGAACGGATACAGCCCGAGTACATGCTGACGACGCACAAGGATTATGTCAAGCTAAGAGGTTTTGATTTTGCGGTGGAAATGTATTATGTTGACCTGACTCTTAAATTCGAGTCGGGACGAGTTGACTTTTTTGAACTGGTTCGCGGGAAAATAGAGAGCTAAATGGAACGCAAATACGATTTCATCATCATCGGCTCCGGTATCGCCGGGCTGTTTTTTGCGCAGAAAATTGCCGGACTGCTACCCGATCGCACGGTCGCGGTGATTACCAAGAAACGGGAAACCGAATCCAATACCAACTATGCCCAGGGCGGCATCGCCAGTGTCATGTCGGGAACCGACAGCTTCGATTTGCACGTCGCCGACACCCTGCGGGTGGGGGCCGGATTGTGCCACCCCGAAGTGGTTGAGCAAATCGTGCACTACGGGCCGGAGACGATCAAGAAACTGGTCGATATCGGCGTGAAATTCACGACCGACCGGGGAGTGTATGATCTCGGTCGCGAGGGGGGACATTCCACCAACCGGGTGGTGCATGCCGCCGATTTGACCGGACGGGAAATCGAACGCGCCCTGCTGGCGTCCTGCCGCCGGAAGAATAATGTCGATATATATCGCGACACGATCGCACTCGATCTGATCACGTATATGCATCGCGGCGCAAAACGATGCGGCGGCGTGTACACGTTTTCCGAGAAGAAAAAAGAATTCAGCAGTTTTTATGCGCCGGTAACCATGCTGGCGACCGGCGGCATCGGGCAGGTGTATTATCATACCACCAATCCGAATATCGCCACCGGCGACGGTGTCGCGATGGCCTACCGGGCCGGTGCGCGGGTGGCCAATCTGGAGTTCATCCAGTTCCATCCGACCGCGATGTACAGTCCGAAACAGAAGGCGTTTCTCATCTCCGAAGCGGTGCGCGGTGAGGGAGGCGTACTCATGAATTCCGCCGGCGTGAAATTCATGAAAAAATACCACCCGCAAAAGGATTTGGCGCCGCGCGACGTGGTCGCCCGCGCCATCGATACCGAATTGAAAGCCACCGGCGAGGATTTCGTGTATCTCGATATCAGTCACCGGACTCCCGCCTTTATTAAAAAGCGTTTTCCGAATATTTACAAGGAATGTCTCCGGCGGGGACTGGATATCACCGAAAAGCCGATCCCGGTCGTACCGTCGGCGCATTACTCATGTGGCGGTGTGATGGCCGATCTGCACGGCAATACCGATATCGAGGGATTGTACGTGTGCGGTGAAGTGGCCTTTACCGGCATGCACGGCGCCAATCGGCTGGCGTCGAACTCGCTTCTCGAGGCGGTGGTGATGGCCGATTTCGCCGCCGACGCGGCGATTGCGTTCCGGGAGAGTCGGCAGTTTCCCGATGTCCCGCCCGCGGAAGAATGGTTGCACTCGTCGATTCCGCGACGGTCGGATAAAATCGTGATTTCGCATGACCGGCGCGAGATACGACGGTTGATGTCGGACTATCTGGGTATCGTTCGCTCCAGCGACCGGCTGAGAATGGCGCATGAACGGGTGAAAGTGATTCTCAAGGCGATTGATTCGTACTATCTCTGTCAGCCGGCATCGTATGCCATCGTCGAACTGCGCAATATCGCCCAGGTCGCCGAACTGGTGATCCGGTCGGCGTCGCGTCGCAAGGAATCCCGGGGACTGCACTATATTACCGATTATCCCGAGTTGAATGACGAGAAATGGAAAAAAGACACGATTCTGAAACCTCCCGGATACAAAGCGGCAAGGAGCAAACATGGCAAACGTCGATGAACTGATTTTGATTATCGACTTCGGATCGCAGTACACCCAGTTGATCGCCCGTCGGGTTCGCGAGCAAAACGTTTATTGTGAAATCGTGCCCTGCACCGCCGATTTATCGTCGTATGGCAGTAATCGCATTAAGGGATATATTCTTTCCGGCGGCCCGGCGTCGCTGAAAGAACCGGATTCTCCACGTCTGGATCGATCTTTTTTCGACACCGACAAGCCGGTGCTCGGTATCTGTTACGGGATGCAGTTGATGGCCGACGCGCTCGGCGGCGAACTGGTGCGTGCGGAGAACCGTGAGTACGGACGTTCTCTCATGACCGTCAATGCGGGCAGTGTCATTCTCAACGGAATCGCCAAAGAAAGCCGGGTCTGGATGAGTCACGGCGACTCAATTTCGCGCTTGCCGGAATCGTTCACGACGATTGCCGCCACGGCGTCGCTTCCCATCGCGGCCATCGCTTCGCAAAACAAGAAAATGTACGGCCTGCAGTTTCACCCGGAAGTGCACCATACCGTCGAAGGAACGAAAATCCTGCGTAATTTTCTCTTCGATATCTGCGGGTGCGCCGGGAGTTGGACGACCGAATCGTTCATCGATCTCACCATTCGGGATTTGCGCGAAAAACTCAATAATCAAAAAGTCGTCCTGGCAATATCGGGCGGAGTCGATTCCACGGTATGCGGCCTGTTGCTGAAACGGGCCATCGGCGAGAATTTATACGCCATCTTCGTCGACAACGGCGTATTGCGCAAGAATGAATTCGCCGACGTGACGTCCATGCTTTCGTCGCTGGGTCTGAACCTGCGACCGGTTGACGCCTCCGAGCGGTTTCTGACGAAATTGCGGGGTGTCGATGATCCCGAGCGCAAGCGTAAAATTATCGGCAATTTGTTTATCGACATCTTCGAAGAGGAAGCCCGCAACATCGGCGGAATCGAATACCTGGCCCAGGGGACGTTATACCCGGACGTGATCGAGTCGGTGTCGTTCAAAGGGCCGTCGGCAACGATCAAGTCGCATCACAACGTCGGGGGATTGAAGGATCGCATGGAATTGAAGCTGATCGAGCCTCTGCGGGAGCTGTTCAAGGACGAGGTGCGCGAGTTGGGCGAACTTTTGGGGCTGGAACATCGCTTTGTCGGGCGGCACCCGTTTCCGGGGCCGGGACTGGCGGTGCGGGTAATCGGCGAAGTGACCGAGGAACGGCTGAACGTGCTTCGCGAGGCCGATGCCGTTTTTATCGAGGAATTGCGCCGACACGACCAGTACGACAAAATCTGGCAGGCGTTTGCGGTTTTGCTTCCGGTCAAATCGGTCGGCGTGATGGGCGACGAACGCACCTATGAAAACGTTATCGCCCTGCGCGCGGTGACTTCGACCGACGCCATGACCGCCGACTGGGCGGAGATTCCCCATGACGTGCTGGCGCTGGTTTCCAACCGGATTATCAACGAGGTAAAAGGCGTGAATCGGGTCACCTATGATATTTCGTCGAAACCACCGGCCACCATTGAATGGGAGTAGCGCGTTTAAGCGTTTGACATTAAAATATGATTAGGGTATAATACGAATCAACCCGGAGATACCGGCCATGAAAATGGCCGGTTTCTTTCGTATAAAGTGCTTGAGATGGATAAAAAACTATTACAAGAACTGACCAAGCCGATTCAGGCCGATCTGACGCTGTTTGACAAGCGGTTGACGGATTCTCTGAAAGGCGATTCACCGCTGATCACCTCGATCGCTCAGCATTTGCTGAAAGGCCGAGGCAAACGTATTCGTCCCGCGTTTCTGTTTCTGGCGTCCCGTGCCGGGGAATATTTCAATGAACACACGGTCAGCGCTTCGCTGGCGATCGAATTGATTCATACTGCCACGCTGTTGCATGACGACGTGGTCGACAATTCCGAGTTACGGCGCGGCGATGAGACCGTGAATTTCAAGTGGACCAATCTGATTTCGGTTTTGATGGGGGATTATCTCTTTGCGAAGGCGTTCCGGTTGATGGTGGAAACCGAATCGCTGGAATTGATCAGCGCGATTTCCGCCGCGACCGAGCGGGTTTCGGTCGGGGAATTGCGGCAGATCGAGGAAACCGCGAATTATGATCTGTCCGAAGAGGAATATTTGAAAATTATCGCCGATAAGACCGCCTCGTTGTTTGCCGTGGCCTGCGAGGCCGGGCCGATTTTGGCCCGTAAGGATCAGCGCGAGCGGCGGCGATTTTCCGATTTCGGCGAGAAAATCGGCATGGCGTTTCAGATCGCCGACGATTTGCTGGATTATGTCGGCGACGTCCGCGTAACCGGCAAAGAGCCGGGCAACGACGTCCTGACCGGCAAGGTAACTCTGCCGTTGATCTATACCCTGCACAAAAGCGATCAGGCCACCAGCCGGGAAATCGTCAAAATTCTCGAAAACGGCGCCGGCAAGGGCGGATTTGTCAAAGTCCTCAAGCATGTTACCAAAGCCGGCGGAATCGAATACGCCTACCGTCGCGCCGCCGAAATCGCCAATGAAGGCCTCGGCAGGGTAAAACAGTTGGGCGATTCGGTCTATTTCCAGTCCCTGCAACGAATGGTGGACTTCACGACGTCTCGAGCCGCGTAATTATGCACGATCGCAAACGCTAACACCCATAATAGCCGCCGCGACTATCATTGGAACCGGCATGTTTGATATTACCGAATTTTCATTGGATTTTCTCACCGGTCACCCTTTTCTGACCGTGCTCTTTCTGGTGCTGTTCGCCGCATTTGCGATATATTTGTATCGCCGCACCAATCCGCCGCTGTCGGCGAAAGTCAGGATACTGCTGACCGGTTTGCGTTTGATCGCGATTGCGGCCGTATTTCTGGCATTACTGGAGCCGGTGGTGTCCTATCAGCGCGAATACGAACGTCCCGCGCGCCTGACTCTGCTGATCGATCATTCCGGCAGTATGGACGTCGAGGAGAACGGCACAAGCCGTTTCGAGCGAGTCGATTCTTTGTTGAACGCGCCGGATGTTTCGGCAATGCTGAAGGATTTCGATCTGACGACACGGTATTTTGCGGCGGGAGTCAGTCGAAGCATTGACGTTGCCGATCCGCATCAAACCGCACTTGGCGAAATTCTCCGGCAGACCGCGCGGGAAGAGCTGGCCGAACCGGCGGAGTACTGGCTGTTATTATCCGACGGTGTTTCCAACGCCGGAGTCTCGCCGCAGGACGTGGCGGTGACGCTGAAAACGCCGGTATACAGCGTCGGAATCGGATCACAGAGTATGGAACGCGACCTGGCCGTGACCGGTGTCGATTACAATCAGGTGGCGTTTGCCGGTAAGCCGACCGAGATTACGGTCCATCTGGAATGGTCGGGGATGGACAATGACAAAGCTTCCATGCAGGTTCTCTCCGGTGAGAAAACACTGGCGACGACATCACTGCGACTGCCGTCGGGCGGCTTACAGAAAGATACCACGATACAATTCATCCCGGATCGTCCCGGTCGTCGGACCTTTCGGGTCGCGGTTCCGCCGCTGGATGATGAAGTGTCGACCGACAACAACGGCCGTTCGTTTTCGATGGTGGTGTTGAAAAGCCGGTTGAACGTTCTGTTGGTGTCCGACCGGTTGGACTGGGAATTCGCCTTTCTCAATCGCTTTCTGGAGAAGGCGGAAAATGTCGACGTGACGCCGGTGGTGTTCAAGAACGACGGCACCTATGTCATGGGGCGGTTTCCGTCGCGTCAGGAGGAACTCAATCAGTATGATCTGGTAATGTTGTATGACATTACGATTCCATCGCTGAGGGCACGGGCGGATTTGTTTGAATCTTTTCTTGCCGAACGCGGCGGAGGATTGTTTGTCATGCTCGGCGATAATTACCTGAAAGCCCCGTTCGAACGCTGGTTGGATCGTTTCCTTCCGTTCGTAT
>CAZVNK010000123.1:0-7802 GCA_964628115.1 uncultured Ignavibacteriaceae bacterium
TCGCCCCATATAAATCACCCAAATATTAGGATTGTATTAAGAAATTATTATAATACGATAAAGCGCTATGGTTTTACCGCACTGTCGGCTGACTGAGCATAACGCGTTATCTATCTACACCTTATAACATCCACGACAAAAAGCAGGGTCGACGCCGGCCCAAAATATGTTATTCGATTGTTCGTGTTGTACTCTTACACGATTATGAAATATGAGCAATAAAGATAAGTCTGCAAACCGACAGTATGATCGATGCAAAACTAATAAAAACCCAAACGACTACTCGGTTTTGGCGGGCAATATAATCGAAAAAAGACTGCCCTCATTGGGCTTGCTTTCAACGGTCACTTCGCCGCCATGCGACAGCGCGATATGTTTGACAATCGCCAGACCGAGTCCGGTCCCGCCGAGATCGCGACTTCGAGCCTTGTCGACCCGGTAGAATCGCTCGAAAATCCGGGGAAGATGTTCTTTGGTGATACCACAACCATAATCCTTGATTTCGATAACGATATCTTTATCGCAACGGCGCACCCGAATTTCGACCCGACCGTTTTCAGGACTGTATTTGACTGCGTTTTCGATCAGGTTGACCACTGCCTGTTCCATAAGGGGCGCATTGATCATCGCCGTGGTGTTTTCCTCCAAATCCGCGAGCAGTTCCACTTTGCGAGCATCGGCGATTGTTTTGCAGGTTTGTATCGACGTCGTCACCACGCTTGAGATATCGGCCGCCACGAATTGGATTTCCGGCGCCTGCTCGATATGCGACAAACTGAGTAAATCCTCGATGATCGCATTCAAACGGTCGGCGTGCCTGGATATAATATCGAGAAATCTTCGGGCATCATCAGGATTATCGAGCGCCCCGTCGAGCAGGGTTTCCACGAATCCGGTAATCGACGTAACCGGCGTGCGCAGTTCATGCGACACATTGGCCACGAAATCCCGGCGCATGTTTTCCAGATCGCGAATGCGCGTGATGTCGTTGAGAACGACCACCGCGCCGATTCCCTCGCCCTCGGCGTCACGCAACATCCCTCCCGAAACCTGAAGCACCCGTCGCATACCGTCGGTAATCACGATCTCCCCCTCAACCCGACCGCTGGTCTCCAGAATCCGCGCCACCAGTTGTTGCAAGGCGGTGTTGCGAATGACCTCTTGTAAAATACGATTGCGAATACGTTCCGGATCGACATCGAAAAAACGCGCCGCGATCCGGTTGATATTGATAATTTTTTCTTCAAGATTGACCGCCAGCACACCCTCGACCATACTGGAAAGAATCGCTTCCTGTTCGTTGCGTTGCATGGTGATGATTTTGATACGCTGACCGAGCTGGGCGGCCATACTGTTCATGGTTTCCGCAAGCACCGCGATTTCCTCCGAGGCATGCACCGCCAGCTTTTGTTCCAAATCGCCACGGGCAAATCGCCGGGCGCCGAAACGCAACTGCTCCAGCGGACGAGTGATCCGTCGCGACACCAGCAAACTTACCAGCGCCACCATAATCGCCACCGCCAATCCCGCCAGAAGAATTCGGCCGATAATGCCGCTGAGCGCCTCATCGATAAACGTAATCGGCAGTGCCGCCCGAACCACACCGATAAGCCGGTCGCCGTCCCGCACCGGTATCGCAACGTACGCCATGGTCGTCTGCAATGTATTGCTGTAACGTGTGGAAACACCCGTGCGCCCCTGCATCGCCTCGGCGATTTCACTCCGTGAACCGTGGTTTTCCATCAGCGCGGGATCTTCGTCCGAGTCGCCGATCACCATTCCCGACGGCAGAATGACCGTGATACGCGTTTCGGTTTCCTTTCCGAATCGCTTGCACAGAGAATCGATTTTCGCGCGTTCATCGGCGGCAACGCGTTCATTGATCTGCATCTCAACCAACCGGGCGCGGGTTTCCAGATCAAGAAGCGTACGCTCAAGATAAAACGAGCGCAGTAAATTGCCGGCGTACAGCGCCACCACGATCAACGCCAGAATCGAAATAACCAGAAATGATGGGTACATCTGCCAGAGCAGACGTTTACGCGGCATTGTCGTTCTCCTTTAATGACTGTTCGTTTTCGTAACACATAATCATGATACGGACAATATAAAAATTTTCCTCCATACAAAATATATTTAAACGAAACCTGAAAGGTTTCCGTCTCGTAAACAACAATGTAGTATGAAACCAGCCACTTGGCTGATTTTAATGGCGTGTGGGATCAGCACACTTAAAGACAATTGAATAGACTTTTTCGGGTTACATATTGTCTCAGCTTCAAAAAAATGCCCGATCAACAGGAGGGGTTGGCGCCTTGTGTCGGCCCCTTCTTGTGCGAATGAAGCGTTTTGAATAATCAGCAAATGCGAGGAAGCTGTTCTCCACTGAGCATCTGGATCACCCGATCGACTCCAAGCGCGTTTCGGACAAGCGCCCGGCCGGATTCCGCGTCGATCACGTCACCGATCACGACACTTTCTGTCATACCATGTTCCCGGCGCAGAATATCAACCGCCCGGTCGGCGTCTCGCTCCGCCACGATCCCGGCAAAACATCCCTCATTGGCGACATACATCGGATCGAAACCGAGCAGTTCACATGCGCCGCTGACTTCATCGCACACCGGTACGGCCGTTTCGTGTATGCGTAATTCCAGACCGGACGACTCCGCCAGTTCCACCAGACTGGTCGCCAGGCCGCCGCGCGTAAGATCGCGCAGGCAGTGCACGTCCACTCCGGCTGACAACAGAGACCGCACCGCTTTGTGAAGTGGCGCGCAGTCGCTGACGATTTCCGATTCGAACGACAATCCCTCGCGCACCGCCATAATCGCCGTACCGTGACGGCCGATATCGCCGCTGATGATGATGCGATCCCCGACCCTGATTCGATCCGGCGCGATGCGGTTTTCATGTTCCAGCATTCCCACTCCGGCAGTGTTGATGAACACCCCGTGCCCGTGACCGCGATCGACCACTTTGGTATCACCGGTGACGATGTTCACTTCGGACTCTTTCGCGGCGCGACGCATGGACTGCGCGATATTCCAGAGCAGTGCCGTCTCGAATCCCTCTTCGAGAATGAAACCGACCGACAAATACAACGGCCGCGAGCCGCACATGGCCAGGTCATTGACCGTTCCGTACACTGCCAGTGATCCGATATCTCCACCCGGGAAAAACAGCGGATCGACCACGTAGGAATCGGTCGTCATCGCGATACGGCCGCCGGGGCGATCCAGCACCGCCGAGTCATGACCGCTTTCCAATGAAAGCTCGGCAAACGATACCGCGAAAATATCGTCGATCAGCCGATGCATCAATCGTCCTCCGCCCCCGTGCGCCAGCAGAATTCGGGGATAATCCGCAATCGGCAGAGGGCATGAAGAAAAATCATTATCCGGCATCAATCCCGTCCTTTCCGTTCATCCGTGGTCAGAGTGATATCCGTATTGTACCGATAGTACGCCGCGCAGGCGCCCTCGGATGAAACCATTGTCGCGCCGAGGGGATGTTCGGGAGTACACAGAATCCCGAAGGCCGGACAGTCGCGCGGGGTTTTGTTGCCCCGAAGAATAAGCCCGCTGATACACCGATTATCCTCGGAAACCGGTGCGAAATCCAATCCGAACCGTCGGCTGGCGTCGAAATCGGAAAACTTTTCGCGAAGTTCCAACCCGCTATCGGGGATAATCCCGAAACCGCGCCAGGCACGATCCACAACGCAAAAAACCTCATCGATCATTTTTTTCGCGGAAACGTTTCCCTGTTTCTGCACAGCGCGGGCGTAGGCGTTTTCCACTTTGGCCTGACCCGACTCCAACTGCATCAATACCATGTGAATCCCCTGAAGAATATCCAGCGGTTCGAATCCGGTGACTGCAATCGGGATGTTGTACCGTTCCGCCAGCGTTTCGTAATGGGCGTATCCCGTCACCGTGCACACGTGCCCCGCCGCGAGAAAACCGTCCACCCGGCAATCGGCGGCGTTTAACAGAAATTCCATGGCGGGGGGAATCAGCACCTGCGCCGACAGAATCGAGAAATTGGCCAGCGATCGTTGATATGCTCTTTGCACCACCGCCGCGTTGGCCGGAGCAGTGGTCTCGAAACCGATGGCGAAAAACACCACCTGTCGTTCCGGATTGTCGATCGCGATTCCTAAGGCATCGATCGGTGAGTACACCGTACGCACGTCGCCGCCCTCGGCCTTGATCATGAATAGGTCACGGTTCGATCCGGGAACCCGCATCATGTCGCCGAAGGTACAGAAAATCACACCATCGCGTGCGGCCAGCGCAATCGCCGCGTCGACCAGTTCCACCGGCGTCACGCACACCGGACAGCCCGGCCCGTGCAGTAACGTCACCTCCGGCGGCAGAAGTCGATCGAGGCCGTGCTTCATAATGGCGTGCGTCTGCCCTCCGCAAACTTCCATGATCATCCGGGGACACGTTACCAGCCGACCGATGGCGCGAATAATCCCCTCGGCCGCCGCCGGATCGCGGTATTCGTCAAGGTGTTTCATTCGTCGGACTCATCGTTTTCATCGTATTGCGCCATTTCGGCAATATAACCGAGCGTGATCTCGGCTTCACGTTCGTCGATAACGTTCAGGGCAAATCCGGCATGCACCAATACGTAACATCCGATTCGCGCCTCCGGCACCAGGGTCAGGTCGACCGTTTTGGTCACCCCGCCGAAATCCACTCGTCCGGTTCGCGCCACCGAATCACCGTCGTCGACCATCAGCAGTCGACCCGGAATAGCCAGACACATTCTGTCAGTGCTCCTTTCTCGCCCGCGCCACCGCCATGATCTGCCCCAAAGCGATCCCACCGTCATTGGGCGGGACCTGATAATGCGTGAACGGTTTGAAATTGCCCTGTTCCAAAATCCGAACCGTCGATTCCGTCAGTAACATATTCTGAAAACAGCCGCCGGTCAAGACAATCCGCTTCTCCCCGATCAACACGGCAACGGCATGAATGGCCTTTGCCAGCGTATTATGAAAACGAGCCGCCATCACCGGCGCCGAAACCGAGGAGCGAAGATCCCGAAGTAATTCGTGAAGCATCGGTTCCCAGTCGATCACATAGGGCGGACGGTTGCCCCAGATGCCGCAGGAATAATCGTCGTGGATCACTTTCGGATCGGCGGCGAACTCCACCGCCATGGCGGCCTGCCCCTCGAAACAACACCTCTGCGCCAAATTGAGCAGAGACGCGACGGCATCGAAAACCCGTCCCGCACTCGATGTGACCGGTGCATTGATTTTTTTAACAAGCATTTCCCGCACCACCGTCTTTTCCCGATCACTGAATGTTCGAATCGGCGCCAGATCGTCCATGGTAAAAACTCGCGTGGAAAACACCTCATACAGCATTCCCATCGCGGCGCGGCGTGGTTCGATTATGGCTTGATCGCCGCCGGGAAGATGAAACGTCCGCAAATGCGCCACCCGTGAATACGATCCGTCCCGCACGTGTAAAAACTCCCCGCCCCAGATCGTACCGTCGTCGCCCAAACCGGTGCCGTCCCATGCCACGCCCAGAACCGGCGGTTCCAGATCATTGTCGACCATGCCGGACAGAACGTGGGCATAATGATGCTGAACTTTCGTCACCGGAAGCTTCCGCTCCTCCGCCTCCCGGGTCGACAGATAATCGGGATGTTTGTCGCAGGCGGTGTATTCCGGTTGCAAAGAATATATATCGGACAATGATCTGATCACTCCGCGAAACGTGTCGGAGGCCCGTGCCGTTGACAAATCGCCGATGTGCTGACTCAACAACACTCGGTCGCCGGTGCATATAGCGATACTGTTCTTCAAATGTGCCCCGGTCGCCAGCCCCGGTGAAATCGCCTTCCGGAGCGCAATCGAGCGCGGCGCATATCCCCGCGCACTGCGTATCACCAGTTCGCGGTCATGTCCGATCCGCACTACGGAATCATCGAGCGGGCGGGCAATCGGACGATTATGCACCAAATAGACGTCGGCAATGCCGCCCAGACGGTCGAGTGCTTCATGTTCGTCGATACAAATCGGCTCTTCGGATAAATTGCCGCTGGTGGCAACCACCGGGAAATTCAACTCGGCCATGAGTAAATAGTGCAATGGCGTATACGGAAGCATCACTCCCAAGCAGGGATTTTTCGGCGCAACCGCCCCCGCGACACGCTCCTCGCTTATCCGTTGCAACAACACGATCGGCGCCCGCGACGAAGTCAGTATGGCCGCTTCCGTTTCCGAGACCCGGCAATCGCGACGGACGGATGCTAAATCGGGATACATGAGAGCAAACGGTTTGAGCGGCCGGACTTTTCGTCGGCGCAGTCTGGTCACGGCGCTGTCACTGCGGGCGTCGACCAGGAGTTGAAAACCGCCCAACCCCTTCAGCGCCAAAATCCATCCGTCACGCAGAGCGCGGCATGCCATCACCAACGCGTCGTCACAGATCCCCATCGTCCGCCCCTTGATATCCCACAACTCCAGATGCGGGCCGCATGCCGGGCAGGCGTTGGGCTGGGCATGGAATCTGCGATTCGCGGGGTCTTCGTATTCCGTCCGACACTGCTCGCACATGACGAACTCTCGCATCGTGGTATGCTCACGGTCATACGGCAGGCGATGGATAATGCTGTATCGCGGGCCGCAATTGGTGCAATTGATAAACGGATAGCGAAATCGTCGGTCGTTTTTGTCGAGCATCTCCCGCAGGCAGTCCGGGCAAACGGCAAGATCAGGAAGCACCGGGGCGTTGCGGTCGCCATTATCGGTACTGGCAACCACGGAAAAAACCGCTTCGCCGATACGCTTCAGTGGCGTCACGTTCATCCGCTCCACGGATGCGTGCGGCGGACATTCCAGTTTGATACGCCCCAGAAAATCATCCAGTCGGTCCCCGGGACCTTCGATCTCCACCTCCACCCCGTTCGGGGAATTGCAGACGAATCCGCCGAGATGAAGATCGTGCGCCAGGCGATACACGAACGGTCGAAATCCCACTCCCTGCACCACACCGGTGATGCTGAGGCGTAACCTTCCTGCCTCCGGCTTGTCTGCCGAATGTTCACACATGATATCCACCGTATCCGAAACGGGCACTCACGACAAAATACCACCGTCCCCATCCGCCCGTATTCGTCACGTTCCCTTTTTGGCGTTCACTTGTTCGATCAGCCAGTCATACCAGCCGTCCAGCCCGTCGCCGTTTTTGCATGACACGTCGAATATTTTCAAACTGCCGTTGATACTCAGGGCGTTCGCCTTGACTTGCTCCGGGTCGAAATTCGACGTTCCCAGAAGATCGGTCTTGTTGAGCACCATGATCGATGAACGCCTGAACATGGATGGGTACTTCAGAGGTTTGTCGTCACCTTCGGTCGTACTGATCAGCACGACTTTCATATCCTCGCCGAGGTCGTAACTCGACGGGCAGACGAGGTTGCCGACGTTTTCGATAAACAGCACGTCGACATTGTCCAGGTCGAGTTCGTCCAGCACTCTCGCCACCATTTTGGCATCGAGATGACAGGCGCCCCCGGTAATCAGCGGACGGACAATGGTTCCACCGGCGCGGGTCAGGCGCGCGGCGTCGTTTTCGGTTTGCACGTCACCGGCGATCAGGGCAATGTTCAATTTATCTCGCAGGGTCTCGAGGGTTCTTTCCAAAAGGCTGGTCTTGCCCGATCCGGGCGAACTGACCAGATTGAGCGCAACGATTCGGCGGTCGGTCATTGACTTTCTGATCTGTGCCGCCAGGCGGTCGTTTTCCGACAAGACTTTTTTCTCGACAGGT
>CAZVNK010000124.1:0-4472 GCA_964628115.1 uncultured Ignavibacteriaceae bacterium
GATCCTCGGTATTGCTCATGGCGATTTTCACGATCCAGCCCTCGTCATAGGGACTGCGGTTGATAACCATCGGGTCATCCTCCAGAGCGCCGTTGACTTCGGTGATTTTGCCGGATACCGGGGAGAACAAGTCGGAAACCGTCTTGACCGCCTCGATCGTGCCGATCTGTTTGAGCGCGGCCACGTCCGTGCCCACGTCGGGCAATTCGATAAAAACAATGTCACCCAGTTCGCCCTGGGCGTACTCGGTGATTCCGATGACGGCGGTATTGCCGTCGACGCGCACCCATTCGTGCTCTTCGGTGTATTTAAGATCGTTTGGAATATCCACGATTACCTCACATGGTTAATGCTGGTCGGAAGACTGACTTGCCTCCGGCTGTTTCTCGCGGTCTTCGGTCAAACGCTGAATGAAGCCCGTGTCGAAATTGCCGGACACGAAGTCGGGATGGTCTAATATCTTTTTATGATAATCGATCGTGGTCGGAACCCCCTCGACGATAAACTCCTCCAGGGCGAAACGCATTTTCTGAATCGCCTCGAGGCGCGAGGGCGCGCGCACGATCAACTTGGCTATCATGGAATCGTAAAACGGCGGGATGACATATTTGGCATAGGCCGCGGTGTCGACCCGCACGCCGTGCCCGCCGGGAACGTGAAAGGACTTGATCTCGCCCGGCGTCGGGCGGAAATCGTTTTCGGCGTCCTCGGCGTTGATACGGCATTCGATACTGTGCCAGTTCATCACGACGTCCTCCTGGCGGTACCGCAGTTTTTCACCGGAGGCGACCCGAATCTGCTCTTTCACCAGATCGATATCGGTGGCCTCTTCGGTGATGGGATGTTCCACCTGAATCCGGGTGTTCATCTCCATGAAATAGAACTTGCCGTCGGCATCGACCAGAAACTCCATCGTTCCCGCGCCGAGATACCTGATAGTGGACGCGCCGATCACGGCGGTCCGCCCCATCTCGTTTCGCAAATCCGGCGACACGATCGGCGACGGGCATTCCTCGATCAACTTCTGATGGCGACGCTGAATCGAGCAGTCGCGCTCGCCGAAATGAATGATATTGCCATACTGGTCGCCCATCAACTGAATTTCGACGTGATGCGGTTTGAGAATGACTTTCTCGATATACACGTCGGGATTCTTGAACGCCACTTCGGCCTCGGAGCGCGCCATATTGAACGCCTTCTCCAATTGCGACTCATCGTCGCACAGCCGCATGCCGCGTCCGCCACCGCCGGCGACCGCCTTGATCAGAACCGGATAGCCGATTTCGGCCGCGATGCCGCGCGCCTCTTCGAGCGTTTCGACGATCCCCTCGGAGCCGGGAATGACCGGAATACCGGCGTCCCTCATAACCTGCTTGGCGACCCCCTTGTCACCCATTTGGCGAATCATATCCGGCCTGGGACCGATAAAATCTATTCCGCAGGATTCGCAGATTTCGGCGAACTCGGCGTTTTCCGCGAGGAAACCGTACCCGGGGTGTATCGCGTCGGCATTGGTGACTTCCGCCGCCGCAATGATACGCTTGATGTCGAGATAACTGGCCGCGGCAGGCCCGGGACCGATGCAGACGTCTTCATCGGCAAACCTGACGTGCAGGGCGGCCCGATCGGCTTCGCTGTAAACGGCAACGGTTTTGATGCCAAGTTCACGGCAGGCGCGAATGACGCGCAAGGCTATTTCGCCGCGATTGGCGATAAGAATCTTTGTATACAAACGATATCCTATTCGTTTTTTGTTCGCTGTCCAATAACGTTCTGACTATCTATCAAAATTTCTGCATGTCGCCGACTTCGTCGGCCTCTTCCTTTTTCCAGCGATCCGCCGCGCCGGTAATACCCTTGACGCGCAGATCGAAGTCATCCGGGTTGGAGCAATGCCCCATGGCTTCCTCGAAACTGATCAATCCCCTGCGGTACAGATCCATAATGGACTGATCGAACGAACACATCCCGTACTGGTCGCCCTCCTCGATCAGATCGGGAATGGACGTCACCTTATCCGGATTCATCAGCGCGTCTCTGACGGCCGCGGTATTGATCATGATTTCCAGCGCGGGAACCCGTCCCGGCATATCGTGACGAGGCAAAAGCCGTTGGCCGATAATCGCCTTCAGCGTGCCCGCCAGCAGTAGCCGAATCTGCGAGTGCTGATGCGGCGGGAAAAACGACACGATACGCGAAATCGTTTCCACCGCGTTCAGCGTATGCAAAGTGGTCAAAACCAAATGGCCGGTATCGGCCGCGGTCAGGGCGATTTGCATCGTTTCCAAATCTCGAATTTCACCGATCATGATAATGTCGGGATCCTGACGCAGGGCATGGCGTAACGCCGCCGAAAAACTCTGGGTGTCGGCGCCGACTTCGCGCTGACCGATAATACACTTTTTATCCCGATAGATATATTCGATCGGGTCCTCAACCGTCAATATATTGTCGCCGCGATTGGCATTCATGTGTTCCAGCATCGCCGCCATGGTCGTCGATTTACCGGAGCCGGTGGTACCGGTCACGCAAATCATTCCGCGTCGCTCAAAGGACAAATCCTTGATGACCTTGGGCAGGTTCAAGTCTTCAAAACTGGGCACGACCGTATTCACCGCACGCAGGGCGATACCGGTGGTGCCGCGCTGGCGAAACAGGTTGATACGAAACCGCCCCAGTTTGGCAACGGAAAGCGCCAGGTCCATTTCGTTTTTCTTGTTGAACCGCTCCTTTTGGGTTTCATTCAATATCTGTCCGACGATACTTTCCATATCGTCGATACTGAGCGGGTCAGCCGAAAGCTGTTCCAAACGTCCGTTGACTCGGATGTGCGGACGGATACCGACACGAACATGAAGGTCGGACGCCTTGCGATTGAGCATCTCGACCAGCATTTGTTTCAGGGTCATGCTGCCAACCTCCCCGAACTGCTATCCTTTCGGATCGATTAAGAAGAGAACCTGTCCGAATTCCACCGGTTGTGCGTTATCCACCATCACTTTGACGATTTTTCCGGTTACTTCGGATTCGATCTCATTCATCAGTTTCATCGCCTCGACAATGCACACCACCTGACCGACCGAGATGCGTTCTCCGACTTTAATATACGGAGGCGCATCGGGCGCCGGCGCGGCATAAAACGTGCCCACCATCGGCGACTTGATCTCCACATAATCCTTGTCGGCATCAGGGGCGGCGGACTCCACTGCCGGAGTCGGTTGCGGAATTGGAGCCGGCTGGGGAGGCGCGACCGCGGACATGGCCGGCATGGCAAACTGGTGTTCACCGTGACCGTTGCTGTTCGCCGGTAAACGGCGCGTGATTTTAACTTTCCGCCCCCAATTCGAGACTTCGAGCTGATCGATTTGGGAATCCTCAACCAGCTTTATTAACTTCTTAATCGTTTTCTCATTCATTCCAAACCTCTTCGGGCGAGTTCGACCTGAGAAGATAACAAATTCAAACTACACTTCCAACAGGTTTTTTGGCGCCTGGTTCAGTATTCGACGCCCTGTTGCGGTGACCAATACGTCATCTTCAATGCGCACGCCGCCCCATTTGGGGATGTAAATACCGGGTTCGACCGTCACAATCATCCCCTTTTTCAGGATGTCGGTGCTTTTCGGCCCAAGACGCGGTTTGCTGTGGACAAACAAACCGATCCCGTGTCCGGTTCCGTGTCCGAAGTATTTTTTATAACCGGCGCGGTCGATAATGTTCCGCGCGGCGGCATCGACAGCACTCGTCACCACCCTTGGCCCGACCTTGCGGATACCGGCCTTCTGGGCACGCAGGACAATACCGTAAATCTTTTTCTGGCGAGGCGTTGCCTTGCCGATTACGACCGTGCGGGTCATATCCGAGACATACCCGTTATACGTGGCCCCGAAATCGAACGTGACAAAATCGCCTTTGGCGATCTTCTTTTGGGACGCGATCCCGTGCGGAAGCGCGGAGCGATACCCCGACGCCACGATAGTTTCGAACGGAATCCGTTCGGAGCCAAGCATTTTCATCTGATATTCCAGTTCCGCGCCGACTTCTATCTCACGGACTCCCGGTTTCAAAATGTTCAAAATCCGCTCAAAGGCAAGATCCCCGATATCCACGGCCTGTTGCGTGTCGTCGATTTCGTCCTTGTCCTTGATCACGGAGAAATCCTCGATCGCATCGACCGTCGGGATTAAAATCGCTCCGGGAAGGTTCTCATTGAGACGGGTCAGATCATTAGCCAGAAGATAATCCGACTCAAAGCCATATCGAAGATTTTTGCCATGGAATTGCGTCAATTCCTTCAGCGCGGCAATCGTTTCGCCTTTGGTGATAATGGTTCGCGCGCCTTTGACCTGCTTTTTCGCCTGTTCCTGATAGCGAAAATCGGTCAAAAACCAGGATTGTTTGGGCTGGACGATCATTAATCCCGCCGACCCGGTGAAGCCGCATAAATATCGGATACTGACCAGTCGACTGAC
>CAZVNK010000124.1:4482-7789 GCA_964628115.1 uncultured Ignavibacteriaceae bacterium
CTGGACGCTCGAGCGGGTCACCCGCTTCTGGGGTGAGGGTGCCGCCCGGCACATCCGCCCGGGCATCCTGCAACTGCACTCGATCAACCATCCGCCCACTGAACCATGCATTACCTCGACTGGATCGTCATCGGTATCTACTTCTTCATCATCGCCAATATCTGTCATTTTTATTGTGGTCAGTTTCAATGAGATAGTGTCTTTTTTGCCGGGCACAGGCAGAAGCTTTACATTTACGTTTACATTTGATATTTCGAGTTCATCGATTTTTTCCCGCAGATGCGTATGCCCGCCTCGCTCCGTCAATTCGCGATATACCGCAAGCGCCAGACGATAATGTCCCTGCGCCCGAAGCAAATCGCCGGCGGTTTCGGTGTGAAAGGGAAGCTCTCGTAAACGGTCACGAATCCCCGGCGAAAGCTCCTCGCCGCGTTTGAGTTTCAAAACGTGCGTGGTCTCCGTCGACGTCTTCCCTATCTCGCAGGCCAAACCGGTCGTGCGCGGTTCGATTTGCAGAATTTTATGATAATACGACATCGCCGTCGTTTCATCCCCCCGGGCGAATTTGATGTCGCCGAGATATTTCAGGGCCACCAGATTTTCCGAATCGCGCCGCAGGACGGCGTAAAATTCCTCTTCGGCCTCGGCGACCTGTCCGGAATGATACAATGCCCTCGCGAGAATAATCCGCCCGGAAAGCGAATCGGCGTATTCCTTCAGGCGCATCGTACACAACTCGACCGCTTGCGAATATTTCCCTGCAGTCAGGTATTCATACGCCACCGCCGGCCAATAGCCTTTGGCGGATAATTCCGATGTCACCACGTCTGTCATTGGCGGACCTTTCTCACCCTCATATAAGCATACAGGATAGCATTGATCGCGCGCCAAGTCAAGCGGTAGATTGGGAACTCCCGCTTCTATCCGGAACTTACGACCAGTCGAACCAGTCCCAGAATTCGGTGCGGATGGTGCGGAAAAACTTGCGATAAATCAAATAACTGACGGCGCGTTCACCGCAGTAGATATTGGCCACCCCGGTCATGCCGGGACGCAAACGATGATCGAGATTGGGAACCAGACAGGCGATGCGGATAATCCGGCGACCGTCGTCGGTGACCGTCACCTTGCGCTCCATGCGAAACACTTCGCCGAAAAACGACAGCGACGGGAAACTGCGCGCCCGGAATTTGACTTTCTGTCCCGGGACGATATCCGCCAGATCCTTTTCCGAAAGCGAAATCCACGCGATCAAAGTATCGATCGAAGCGATTTCGCAGGCGACTTCGCCGGTATCGGTGGACAGCACCACGCCCTTGATGGACGCTTCGATTTCACTGAACTCCTGGCGGTCGGTATGAAAGGCGATCAATCCCTCGAGACGGTTGATCTCCGCTGTTTTGGCGTTGATCTCTTCGGGACGGGCGCCCTCGGTCAAAATTTTCAGACGATTGCGCGCGGCATCGAGCCGGGCGTGTTTCATCACCGAATCGGTGTGCGCGTTCTCCCACTCCTGCGGGGCGATCGCGTTCTTGCTGAGCATGATACGCTTGCGGTTCAAATCACGCGCCGATGATTCGAAAGCCGCCTCAAGTTCCGTGACCGAATTGCGCGCCTCGGCGATTTCTTCCTCGCGCGCTCCCTGCTCCAAAAGAGCAAGTTCTTCCTGCTCCTTTTGCAAAAGTGAATTGTACTCACTGATCAACTGCGCGGTTTCGGTATTGAGCAGGCGGGCGATGATTTGTCCGGGGACGACGCTGTCGTTCGGGGACACCAGCGGCATTAACCGGGTGGTGTTGTAATCGCCGGAAAAGACACTGACGTCGCGGCGGTTTCCGGGATTGGCGCTGATATCATCGCGACGGATCAGCTCCACGTAACCGAAGCTGGAATATTTCACGGCCAACAACCGCGATGGGGCCAATTCGACTTCGCCCTTGACGCGCAACTCCCAGTTTCCGAATGCCGCCAGCAAAACCAGCACGATCAACACCAGCATAATCAGCGACAACGTGGTGCGCCGTCGGAAGAAGTCGGCTCTTGCTTTGAAAAACGCTTTGACTCCGCGCCCGGTATCCATAATAACGTTCCTGAATAAGAAGATCAGGATGGCGACGAATATCACGAATCCGGTGCCGCCATACTGCTCCGTTAAAAACCATCCCGTCAGATACAAGAGATATCCTAAAACAAAAACTACATAAATGCCGGCAAAAATGCCATAAGAAAAGAAAATTCTTCGCTCCCGAGCCGAAAGCGACGCGTTGGCGTTGCGGTCGCCCAAAAATATCGCCCGCAGTTTCGCCCGCCAGTACTGCCAGCCTTTGGCGCGCAGGTTGGGAATCTCAACATAATCGCTGAGCATGTAATACCCGTCGAAACGCAACAGCGGATTGAAATTGAACACCGACGCGATCCCGGCGAACGACATCACCGCCACCGCGATTTGATTGATCAGAATATCGGTCTGGGTTATCCGCCAGACCAACACCGCCAACGCCCATAAAAACAATTGAAAAAAACCACCGGCGAATGTCACCCAGATACGCTGGGACTTTTTCGGAAACAGCCAGGCATCGCTGACATTGCAATAGAAACAGGGCTGGAACAGCATCAGCAAAAAACCGATTTCATGCACCTCTCCCCCGTAGTACGTACAGGTCAGGCCGTGCGCGAATTCATGAAGCAGGACCACCACCGCGGTCGAGACATACAGAATGATTATCCCTTTAACCGTCAGCAGTCCGGCAAACGCGCGCGTCAGTTCATACGCGTTGGCGATAGTTATCAGCAACGCCAGCGCCGAAAGCAGTAGCGCGAAAATCACAAAGCCTTTGGTGAAAAAGAATTTCACGTACGGAAGCAGGTACGTAAACAGCCGTCCGGGATCGAACGCTTTGAGTTTGATATACAGCAGACGATACAGCAGGCGTTCCTGCTCGTCTTTGCTTTTATCGTGCTGACGTTGCAGGAGAGTTTGACGGGTTTCGTCGTTGTCGAGAAAACATAACTCCTGAAGTTTATTCGCAAAACCGATCACGGCGGCTTCGTTGATCTCAAGCCCGAATTTGGCTTTGAACTGAGTGACTATTTCGGAGAATGTCTTAACCCCGTCGAAACTTGAGATAATAAAATATTCCGGCTCGCGGACCTCGAAATAATCGCTGGTAATGGGATCTTTGATAACATAATGCCGTCCATCCGCTTTTTGGATTTCGCGGATTATCAAATCATCCCTGATTTTCGGCATGTCAGCGGACAAATTTCATCTCCCGGTTGTGACAGGCAAATATATGGCGGAGAATGA
>CAZVNK010000125.1:0-7752 GCA_964628115.1 uncultured Ignavibacteriaceae bacterium
GTTGGAAATCGGCCTGACGCACCATCGGTTCATCCGCGCCACCGGCATCATCATCTCCGCCGGCCAGCCCCTTCAAAGCGGCGTCGATGGAGGCCTGACTGAGCATTTCCGACTTGTCCTCGGAGGGAGCCTCCTCGGCGTCGTCATCGTTCTCGCTCAGCATTTTGGCCATTTCCTTTTCTTCCTCCGACGCTTCGGACAGATCACCGATTTCATCGCCATCACCGGCCGCTTCCGCCTGCTCCTCCCCTTCCTGAGGCGGCTGTTCGGATGCGGCGTCGGCGTCATCGGCGATTGCGTCCGGGGTTTCCTCCTGAGCGGCGCCGACGTCGACGTCGCTTTCCGGTTCCCCGTCCGGCGGTGACATATCCGACGGCGGATTGATGTTGTTATTTTTGTCGTCCATGCACGTTTACTCCTTCTCAATGACCGGATAGATTTCCGTGATCTGACCGGCGCGCCGCTTGCCGAACAAACCGGGACGGCACATGTACTTCTTTCGTCCGCCCACCAGCATCTCCACGGGCGCGTCTATCTTGGTCTCGGTGGAAATCACGTCACCGATTTTCAGATCAAGAAAATCCTTCATTCTCAGCGTCGTCCGAGCCAGGTTCAAGGCAACCTCAACGGTAACTTTCTGCAGATTCTCCCGGTTATTGGCGCGATTCTCCTCCTGACTTTTTCGCTTGGTGGCGTCAATCCAGTTTTGCGCCGACAGTTTGCCCAACACCGATTCCAGCGATACGTACGGGTAACAGATGGTCAGTAGCCCGGTGATGTTAAACAGCTTCAACTGCAGTGACACCACGATCACGGTTTCACTGGAGGGCACCACCTGCACGAATTGCGGATTGGTTTCGAACGATTTCTGTTCGATATTCACCGGAACCATGTTTTTCCAGGAACTTTCGAGGTCGCCGAAAATCCTTCCCGCAATCTTGCCCGTAATCGATCGTTCGATATTGGTCAGTTCACGTTCGATTTCAAGAACCTTTTCACCACCGCCGAACATGCGATCGATAAAGGCGAACACCAGTGTCGGGCTGTAGTCGATCACGCACAAGCCGTCCAGCGGAGCGGCCGAAAACGTGTACGTGCTCGACGGCGACACCAGCGACATGATATATTCCGAGTAGTTGATCTGGTCGACGGAGATGAGATCAACGTCCACCATGGTCCGCAACATGGTTGAGAGTGTCGAACCGATATGTCCGGCGAAGTTGTCATGCATGTTTTCCAGCGTCCGTAACTGGTCTTTGGAAACGCGGTTGGGATGCTTGAAATCATAGGTAATCACCGAGCGAACGTGCTCGGAACGCGCCGGTTCATCGGTTTGTTCCGGTTCGCTCGACGATACCGTGCTTAGCAAGGCATCGATTTCGTCCTGTGACAATATCTTGGCCACTACTCACTCTCCTGCTGTCGTTATTGCAGAATAAATTCCGTGAAATACACCGCCGCCAAATCGTCGACTTTGATCAGTTGTTCGGTGCGTTTCTTGATCTGGTATCGGATGATTTCCTTTTGCTTGGGATCGGACAGTTGTTCGATGGTCTTGGCTCCCAAAATGGAAATCAGCGCATCGCGGACCAGAATTTCCCGCTCCTCCAGACGCTTGGAGGTCTCGGGGGAATACGATTCGAATCCGATCGATACCGAAAGAAATCTGGTTCCGGCGGTACCGGCGGGATTGACAATAATATCCTCAATCATGTACAAGGCGGAGGGTTCCAGTTCATGAGCCGGTTTCTCCTGCTTCTCCTCGACCACCTCTTCGCCGTCCGCCGATTTCATGAAATGCGTTCCGACGAACACGCCGGCCACGATCATAACCACGGCGACGCCCAGATAGATGATAATCGACGGGAAACCGCCTTTTTTCTTTGCGGTTTCTTCGCCGTCATCGACCATCATGGTTTCATCGGCGTCAGGAGCCATGTTGTCGGGTGACATGATGTATCCTCCTATGTGGTTCCGCTCTTGTCGGCCTTCCGCAGGTCAAGCCCGAGGGCTAACCTGCGGTAGGCGGCGGCACGTTTTATTATTTCGTCCGGGGTTTCCTTGACCATGATCTTTTTGCCATTGGTCAGGCTGATTATCGTGTCGGGACTGGCTTCGACAAACTCGATCAGTTCCGCGTTCACGACAATCTCGTCATTGTTCAATTTCGTCACTTTAATCATGTGACCACCATCTTAGGTTATCTCTTGAGATTCACCAGCTCGTCGAGCATCTCATCGGAGGTGGTGATAATTCTCGCGTTGGCCTGGAAACCGCGCTGTGACGTGATCATGTTGGTGAACTCCTCAGCGATGTCCACCGACGACGATTCCAGGGCTCCCGATGAAATTTCACCGGAAATGGTTTCACCGGCCAGTCCCTCGATCGCCTCTCCGGAGTTGGCCGACGTGGTATACAGTGAATTTCCCGCCTTCAGCAAACCGCTGTGGTTGTTGAAATCGGCCAGCACGATCTGTGCCAGCACGCGGCTGATACCGTTGGTGAAAATACCGTTGATATTGCCGGCCTTGTCGATTTCAATACTGTCGAGAATGCCCAGTCCATAACCGTTCTGTTGCAGAATCGACGCGGTATGCGACGAGGAGAAACCGGTCAGTCCGTCGAATCCGCCGACGGTGCCGGCGTCAATCGCCAGTTCCATGACCGTGGCGCCGTTGTTGGGATCAAAAACCAGAGCATCACCGGTGCCGGTATAGTCGAAGGACTGCAGAGAACCGTCGGAGTTGAACACCACCGTTCCGGTATATCCGCTTTGGGCGATTTCATTGCCGGCGAAGTTGGCTTCCCAGCGCCATTGATTATGCGTGGCCAGCTTGATGAAATTCATCGTCACGGTATGATCCCCGCCCTGCGAGTCATACACCGTTATCGACATGGCATGAGTGGTATCCTCGGTGTCGATCGTACAGGTTCCGGCGCTGATCGGACCGGCGGTATTTTCCACCGACACGCCGCCGTCACCCAAACCGATTATTTCATAAGCCAAACCGTCTTCATCATTGTAAACGAATTCAAGTTGTTCCGCCGCGAACACCGTTCCGGCCGTGTCCGTAAAGACGTCGGAACAGGCCAGGGTACTGGCCGTGCCGGAATTAATGGCCTGCGTGGTGCCGTCGGCAACGCCGAAGACCACGCCGACGATATTACCGGCGGTTGCGACTCCGGAACCGTCGACGGTGAGTTCGGAGGCCGAGGTTACGATATTGTATGATCCCCCGGAACCGGCTTTGTCTCGGGACAGCTTGACCTGACCGCCGTCGAGTTCGGCCCGGACGCCTTCGATCTGGTTGATGGCGTTGATGAGGTCGTTGACGGACGAATCAAGCGTCAGCCCCACCACTTCCTGCGCCGGGCCGTTGTCGACCGCCAGCGTAAACGCCGTCGTGGTGATATCCGTCACGCCCATACTGGCCAGCGTTTCGGTGCCGTCCAGCAGACGTCCCGGATTGCCGGTGCCGTCATCGGCCGCGTTGGAACCGGTGAAAGTCGACTCGGTCGCCTGGGCGCCCGTAATCGTCAGAACATGAGTTCCGCCGGCGCCGTCAACGGAGTAACCCTGCACCGCATCGATACCGGTCAGTCCGGCATTGGCAAGCGAAGCCTGCGCTTCGGTGGCGGTGACGTTGACATTGTTGCCGAGAGCAATCGACGTGGTTTCGCGCGCGGGATCCTGCTGACCGAACGGCAGGGTGATATTCCCGACCGTCGATGACGCCGGAATGTTTCCGTCGGCATCGGCCATGCGGCCCTGCACGTACAAACCGCTCGAAGGATCGACCAGTTGAGAATTGGCATCGAAACTGAACGAGCCGGCTCTGCTGTAATACCTGCCCGAACCGTCGGACAGAACGAAGAATCCCGAACCCTGAATGGCCAAATCGGTGATCTGACCGGTGAGTTCCAGGCCGCCCTGCTCGAAAATATTATCGACCGTGGCGACCGTCATCCCCAAACCGATTTGCACCGGATTGGTTCCGCCGGATACCGCCGAGGGACGTCCCGCACCCTTGATCGTCTGCACCAGCGCTTCCTGGAAGGTGGTGCGACCGGCTTTGAAACCGATCGTGTTGACGTTGGCAATGTTATTGCCGATCACGTTCATCTTGGTCTGATGATTTTTCAGACCGGAGACTCCTGCATAGAGTGAACCCATCATAACAGTTCTTCCTCCTTACCGAAACGGCAAGACCTCCCCGTCTTCAAACGGGGTCCAGCCTTGAATGTGTTTTGTTGTATCTGTTTCATTTTTATTTTCACAGTATGACGGCGGAGTCGATTGACGTCACCACGCCTTCACGCAGATTGTCGCGACTGAGCGCCGTTATTATCGTACGGTTGTCGACCGATGCCACATAGGCGGCATCATCGTCGAGAATCAACGTCTCCTTCGAACCTTTGGCGGCCGCGCGATCGATGGCGTTCGACAGCCGGTTCAGCTTGTCGTCGGAAATTTCGATACCGCGCGAGAACAGCCGGGCGCGAGCATGTTTGGAAAACTCGACCTGATTGGTTTTCGCCAGTTCCTGGGAAAACGTGTTCTTGAACGTATCGCCGGTTTTCTCCGCCTTCGCCGGAGTCGCGCTCCGGTCGCGATTGGCAATCTCAAGCAGATTGACCTGTCGGTTGAAATCGGTGACTTTCATGCTATCCCTCATCTTCCGTCGTCGGTTCCAGAATGGCCTCAACGTTCGCCAGGGCGATTTCCAGACCTTCGATTTGCAGGTAGGCCGAGCCGTCGCGGTATACGATGCCGTCCACACGTCCTTCGATGTACGTCGACGGTGCCAGGCTTTTGCCGTCGGCATCCGTGGCCGAGATCGAGATAGTGTATGTGCCGTTTTCCATGCGATTATGGTTGCCGTCGCGGCCGTCCCAATCGATCGTATGTTCGCCCGCCGTTAATTCATCCATGGTCAGCGTGCGCACGACACTGCCGTCCTCGTTCAGGATTTTGATATTCACCGTGGAGGCGTACTGATCGACCGTGAAGTTGATCTGCGGCGTGTTGTTGTCATCCAGATACACACTGCTGTACGTCGCTCGCACGTCCTTGCCGATCAAATTGGTGGCCATGGTGTTGTTGATGGTCTGCAACTGCAGATAATCCCAGTTCAACCCGGCCTTCATATTGTCATTGAGATTTTGCAACTGCTCCAGCGATGAAAACTGCGCCAGCTGGGCGATATATTCGGTATCCGACATCGGCTCCAGCGGATCCTGATTGGTCATCTGCGTAATCAGCAACTGCAGGAAATCATCCTTGCCGAGAACGCTACCGTCGGATGTTTCATCGGTGCCGTACGAATATGCGGCGGATGAAACGGATGATACTTCAGACATATTTACCTCCTACGCGACCCAGTTAACGCCCGTCGCATTGATATACAGACCGCCGCCGGACCGTGACGACACGGTAGCGTCGCCGACCGGAGCGGATGTTGACATAGTATTGCCGCCGTTCGTTCGGCGGGTGTTTTGACCTTGTTGACGGCGGGCCAGTGACGCACTACCGTCGCCGCCGACAAACACCTGAAACGCATCGAGGTCGATTCCCTTGTCGGTCAGTTGATCGTACAGCGTCTGCAGATTGGACTCCACCACCGTCCGGGCCGCATGGTTTTCCACCACCAGCCGTCCGACGATGGAATCATGATGCTCCGACAGGGTCAGGCGCACCTGGCCGAGATGTTCCGGTTCCATACGGATGGTGACACTTTGACCGGTACGAACCGTGCCGGTGTCGATATCCGTCGGCAAAACAAAACGCACCGGCGTGGTTTCGCTTTTCACCGGAATCGGTTCGGCCTTGTCGACCGGCAGAGTATTCCAGGTCGAGAGACGGTCGTTTGCGATATCGGGCGACCGGAACGACGTGGCATCCGTCACGGTCTCGAAAGACCGGCCGTTTGCCTTTTCCATCGTTTCCTCGAATGTCGATATTACTTTTGTATTTTGCATCACGCTATCACCGGTTTCCGGTTTCGGCGCGGTGTGATCGTATTCCGCCGACGGCACGGCAGTCGATAAACCGTTGCGAGCTGTCGGCGTGGCCGATTGCTCGACGTCGGCATCGACCATCGACAGTGCCGATTGGTTCGTGTCGGTTTTTACAAGGGACGGTTGCGATTGTATTGTCGGAGTATGATTTTCATGCAAGACGCGGTTGTTTTCGGTTCGTACCTGTTTTACATGAAGGGCGGACGCCAGTTGATTGAGCAGTGGATCGACTCCGTTGCGTCCCGATACGGTTCGGGTATCCGATTCGAAAGCAATCGCCTGCTCGACCGTTCTAGCGGTCAAGTTTTTGTCATCTTCGAGAGTCTGCGACGTATGTCCGCCATGCGACGCCGAATCAAATGCATCGAATCGCGAAGTGATGGTATCGGGATTCTGTCCCGAAACGTTTTCCATCACGGATGAACCGCTTTGATTGAGTATCGGCATGTCGACCGTCGCGCGGGGCTGATCGACCGTAACCGTAATGCCGACGGATTCTGCCGTCATCATCGACATTTTATCGGCAATGATACCGGCGCGGATCGCCTCCTGCCCGGAATCCGTGAAGGGCCGCAAAGCCTCGAGATTCCGGGCAATCGGCGTTTTCTCCATGACCAAACTGTTTTCAGCCTGCTGAGGTACATCCGTATTCGTAAATATTCTATTGTCGTTACTTGTCTTGGTGATAACGGTTTCGTCGACATTCGTTGCAACCGAATTGTTCTTATCCGTAACTGCCACGGCTGATTCATCAGGCAGTGTCGACGGTATCGGCATGATAGTCTTTTCCGACACGACCTCGACCGGAACATCCGGAACCACGACAGACGGTTCTGTTTCCGACTGCGGCATTGCTTCCGGTTCGGGAAGTGTCGCCAATATCGTTTCGCCGGAAATATCGTCGGCCATCGCATTGTGTTCGCCGATCCGATCGACCGGTGTGTCGGTTGTCCGCAATTCCGATTCGGCCACAGCCAACAGGCCCATGAAATCACCCGTGGCGGCTTTTTCGCCATCCGCCTTCGGGGTGATTGCCGTCGACGTGATCGATTCGGGCGCGATAGCGCCGAAGAACAATATGTTTTGCGCGGACAACATTTATTTATCCATTACCGTAATCATCTGGGTTGATATTTTCGCGGCCCGTTTCGGTTTCATCAGGGCCAGTATTTTCGCGGCATTGGCCGATTTCATACGCGGCAGTAACGAGATGATGACATCATCGCTCAGGTTATCGAACAACCGCGCGACCTCTTCGGGCCGCATACCGTCGTACAACCGCGCCAGTTCGGTAACCCGCGCGGTTTCGGCCTGTTCTATTTTGATCAATGCCTGCGATACTTTCTTGTCGAGTTTGTTCAATTCGCGACGACGCGTGATTATGGAATCCTTCTGTCTGGCCAGAACATTCATTTCCTTTTGAATCCAGTTGAGCGTATCGATCGAATCCTGCGGCGTCATTCCGTCGATTTCAACGATGGCGTTGGTGTCATCGCTCAGAAAACCGAGTTCCTTCATAACGGCCGTGGTGTCGATATCCCCAAACAACTCCCGCATCCAGGAGGCATCCTGAATATCCTCGAAACTGATTTCATCCGGCTCTTGCTCAGGTTTGGCTTCGGCTTTGTTCTGAGATGTCTCATCGGTCTCAGCGGGTTGCGATGCCAGCGTGGAATCCGCATCGGCCTTCGTTTCCGGTTCGGTATGCGAACCGGTCAAAAACCAGGCCCCGGC
>CAZVNK010000126.1:0-5891 GCA_964628115.1 uncultured Ignavibacteriaceae bacterium
TGATGCGATAACATCTGAAATTACCAGATCGTGGCCGGATGTGCAGAATGAACCAGGACTTTTAGTTAAGACTTTTATATCCAGATTCTCGGCGTCGAAACCGACCTGTTTTTTGCCGACCCGCCGCGCGATGATTTTCTCCAGGCCGTCGAACGCTCCGCCGCAGATAAACAAAATATTGGCGGTGTTGATCGGCACGAACGACTGCTCGGGATGTTTGCGTCCGCCCTTGGGCGGGATATTGGAGACCGTACCTTCGAGAATTTTCAGCAGGCCCTGCTGAACACCCTCGCCGGAGACGTCGCGGGTGATCGAGGGGTTGCCCTCGGTGCGGGCGATCTTGTCGAGTTCATCGATATAGATAATTCCGCGTTCGGTCATGGTCTGGTTGAAATTCGACGCTTGGTACAGCCGCACCAGGATATTTTCGACGTCCTCGCCGACATAGCCGGCCTCGGTAAGAACCGTGGCGTCGGCAATGCAAAACGGGACTTTCAGGAATTTGGCCAGCGTGCGGGCGATCAGTGTCTTTCCGGTACCGGTCGGACCGATCAGCAGAATATTCGATTTTTCCAGTTCAACGTCATCATCGGATACCGGCTTCTGCGCCGCCACCGCCAGCGTGTTGATCCGGCGGTAATGATTGTACACCGCCACCGCCACGTTGCGTTTGGCATATTCCTGCCCGATGACGTATTGATCGAGAAAGTTTTTGATTTCGGTCGGCTTGGGGACGTCGAACGTCTGTTCGGCGTCGCCCGCCTCTGGTGACGTGATCAGGATATCATGGCAGAGCGTGACACATTCGTTGCAAATAAACGCTTCATATCCGGCAAACAGCCGTTTGACCTTGGAGGCCGGTTTGCCGCAGAAGTTGCACCGATGATGTGAGCCGAAGTTGCCGTCCGATGACTTGCGTTTTGACTCGTCAGTCAAAATGATCCCATCCTGTTATTTTGTTTCTTTCGGTTTGAATTCGTAAATCTTGTCGATCAGGCCGTAATCCACCGCCTCCTGCGCCGACATAAAGAAATTACGATCGGTATCCTTTTCAATCGTCTCGATCGGTTGACCGGTGTGAAACACCAGCAGTTTGTTGAGTCGCTGTTTGGTTCCGGCGAATTCCCTGGTCATGATCTCGATATCGGAGACCTGTCCCTGGGTTCCGGCAATGGGCTGATGAATCATGATGCGCGAATTCGGGAGAGCGGCGCGCTTGCCCTTGGTTCCGGCCGCGAGCAAAAACGCTCCCATCGATGCCGCCATGCCCATACAGGTGGTGCATACCGCCGGTTTGATAAACTGCAGGGTGTCATAAATCGCCAACCCCGCGGAAACCGCCCCGCCCGGCGAATTGATGTAAACGTATATGTCCTTTTCCGGGTCTTCGGCCTGCAAGAACAGCAGTTGGGCGATCACGAGATTGGCGAGATTGTCGTCGATCGGCGCCCCGATAAATATGATGCGGTCTTTCAGCAGACGGGAATAGATATCATAGGCGCGTTCGCCCCGCCCGGTTTGTTCGACAACCATTGGTATGAGGGTCATCTACTTTTCCTCCGTGACATCTTTTTTTTCTTCCTGTTGTCCGGCCCCTTCGATGGGAACGTAATTGACTTTCGCCATCAGGAATTCATACACCTTGTCCTCAAGGATGGTTTCCCTGATTTCCGGAATACGACCCGACTTGCCCAGCATATCCCTGGCCTCGTCGTATGTCATCTTATACCCCTCGGCAAAAGCCTTAATCCAATTTTCGGTATCTGACGGCAAAACTTCAATCTTTTCGTCCTTTGCCAGCTGATGCATCAGCATATTCCAGCGCAGGGAGCCGACCGCCATTGGGCCGTACTGCTCGGCGACTTTATCCTCTTCGACCGGTTGGTTTTTCTGTTTGAACTCCTCGACCAGCGAGTCCAGATAGTTTTTCACCATACTGTCGGGAATCGGA
This sequence comes from uncultured Ignavibacteriaceae bacterium, assembly GCA_964628115.1. Classification (GTDB taxonomy): domain Bacteria; phylum Zixibacteria; class MSB-5A5; order GN15; family PGXB01; genus JAFGAL01. The sequence goes on from CAZVNK010000126.1 coordinate 1,952, forward strand.
ATCTCGTTTTTTTCGTTCATCTGGCGACGGATTTCATCGCGATTGAACTGGCGGCGGTCGCGCTCTTTCTGCAGTTTCAGATCATTGCGAATCTTCAGCCGCATCTCGAGCATGGTTTCGACCTCGCCGGTATTTTTCGCAAAAGCGTCATCGGCCGGCGGCAGAACGCGGTGTTTGACCTCGTTGATTTTGGCCAGGTATTTCACCCGTTTTCCGGCGAAATGTTCATCGGCATAATCATCCGGGTAGCCCACCTCGATTTCTCGTTCCTCGCCCGCCTTGGCGCCGATAATCGCATCGCTGAATTCCTTGACCGTATACCCGCTTCCCAGGTCGATTTCGGTGCCGGGGAAAGAATCCTTTTCCAGCACGTTGCCGGGATCCTCGAGCTTGTTGAGATCGACCACGACCACGTCGTCCTTTTCGGCGGCGCGTTCGACCGGGCGAATTTCGGCGTGTTTCTTGCGAAGGTATTCGACCACCGTGTCGACCTCGTCGTCGTGGACGTCGATTTCATCCTGCGTAAGCGTCAGTCCGCTGTTATCGACTTTGTCCATTTTAGGCATCACCTCGACCCTGGCGACATAGACAACCGACTCGCCCTCTTTCAGATTCAGATCAGGAAAGGTCGGACGCGAGGCGATATCGAGCTGGTGCTCGCGCACCGCATCGGGATATGATGCATTGACCAGTTCCTGCAAAACGTCTTCAAAAATAGCCGCCTGGAATTTCCCCTTGATAACCGTCAACGGCGCTTTACCGGGGCGGAATCCCTTGATTTTGGCTTCTTTGCGATATTTGTGATAAGCCTCGGCAAAGGCGGCGTCCACCGTCTCGGCCGGGATCTCAATTTCGATTTACCGAACCAGTCCGTCCGATGATTTACTTGTCGATTTCAATCCTTTCTGTCTAAATCATGCGAAAGGGGGGACTTGAACCCCCACCCCGTGAGGGACTGGATCCTAAATCCAGCGCGTCTACCAGTTCCGCCACTCTCGCAATTAGCGTCAGAATATAGCCGATTTGCCGGGGATAGTCAAGAACGAGCTGGAGCGATTGGAATCATAATCTTCTGAATTGTAATTGTCATTCCCAATGGGATTGACTATAATAGTAACGATCTTTAATGGATAAAAGTGGGCATTTACGTGAATATATATCTTGATGAAAGTGGCGATTCAACGGGCTTTACCAAGACCGGCTCATCCACAACATTCAATATCGCATTACTTAAAATCGATGACTCTCAGTCTTTAAAAAGAGTAGTCAAGTCGTTTTACAAGAAAATGCATAAACATGGTTGGCCGAAAAGACTGGAACTGAAGGCATATCATTTATTCAATTGCAGGAAAATATCACAAGTGTCGGATAAATTCAAATATAAATACAAATCGGCCTCCATCATTATTGAGTTTTTGTCGAAACTAAGCAGTCTTGATATCGAAGTTGATTTTATATCCGTATTCAAAGAGAATGTGCATGCGAGTCTTAAAAACGCCCCGGCATTTATTTTCTATAATTACCTTGCTGGTAGGCTTATTGAAGAAAATGCTAAGAAGTACTCCAACGTAACACTGTTTTATGATGTGAAAAATAAAGAAACAAAACCCAAATTAAAATTCGACAGTTACATTATTACCAGAGCATATACAGCCGCGGCGGAAAGTAATCCGCAACGGAATTTCTCAATAGCGCTTAAACCCTGTGATTCCAAAGATTCATATGGAATCAAGGCCGTCGATTTTGTCTCATGGTCTATTTTTCGCAAACATGAATACAACGATCCCAGATTTTATGACGTTTTTACTCACAAAATCGGATCAAGTCAACAATGGTTTTATAAATAAAAAGAAGTGCCACCCACAGGCCGACTGCCTCAAAGACAGCTTATGCCAATTATGACACGGTACCTGCAGGATTTACAACACTTCTATTATAAATATCGACCTTTATAACTATATGTCAATACCTTTTTGTTCCGTCATTTGTCCTGCCACATAATAAAAATGTGGCGTGGGGAATCCCATTGTGATATCATAGAAATGACTTCACCATGCTATCTTAGTATATAATATTGAATTACGCGTGGCTGGCGATGGAAGGAAGTAATGACAAAGTGACCAATCAAACCCATATAGGGATCGACTACGGCGAGAAGCGGATCGGGATCGCCAAATCCGATCCCACCGGACTGATCGCCTCGCCGTATAAAACCATAGTGGTCAAAGCGATCAACTCCGCGCTCGATGAAATCGTCGCGATCATCACCGAGACCGAGGCGGTCGGAGTGGTGGTCGGTTACCCGATCGCGCTTGCCGACGGCGGCAATCGGGGGGAGTTGTGCCGGAAGGTTGATCGGTTTATGGAGCGATTAAGGGAACGATACGACGGCCCGATGTATACAATTGATGAACGGTTTTCATCGGCGGAGGCCGAAAACGTCATACATGGCTATAACAAGAAAATAGGACGGGATAAAGGCAGGGTGGATCGAATCGCGGCGGCCATTATCCTGCAGAAATTCCTGGATGAAAGACCACGAAACAACGGGGAATAGATTCAAGGCGTATGAATATATCCTCTACTGGCTGACAACTCTGGCACTGCTCATTCTCGCAATACCGGTGGTGTTGTGGAAAACGGCGGCGTTTCTTGTCGGATCGGCAGGTACTCCCATGAAATCAGCAAAACATCTACTCGGCTTTATCGCACTGGTTGTCATTATTGCAATCGGTTATCTGACATATAAGATTTTTGTCCCGTATGAAATCGGTACTGAAGTGATCTCGGTGATGGTCGATGAAAACGATTCATTCGCCAAAGTCACCCGGGCGCTCAAAATGGGCGGCGTGGTGGGCGATGACAAACTGTTTTCCCGGATGGCGATTCTGAGCGACGTGGACAAAAATCTGGTTCCGGGACGATACGATTTTTCCGGCAAGATGTCGCTGTATCACATACTCGACAAATTCAAACGGCATGATATCGCGACCCTTCTGCTAACCGTCCCCGAGGGATATACCGCCGCCAAAGTCGCGGCGCGTCTGGCCCGACGGATGGAGGTGGATTCCGCCGCCTTTTACGATTTGGCTTTCGATACCGCCTATACTCTGGAAAAATACCGGGTCACCGGTCTGGAGGGATATTTATTCCCCGAAACGTACAAGCTGTGGTATGGCATGAAAGTGCCGGATATCGTCGACGTTATGGTAACCGAATATCAACGGCAGACCGAAGGGGTGTTCGAGTCCCCCGCTCCCAATAACCTGACCAAAGACGAAATCATGGTGCTGGCATCGATCATCGAGGCCGAAGCGTACTATACCGATGAAATGCCGACGATATCGTCGGTGTATCATAATCGTCTGCGCAAGGGGATGCGTCTGCAGGCCGATCCGACCGTCATATATGCCATGGGCGGACTGGACCGACCGTTGCAGTACCGCGATCTGAGATACAAATCGCCGTACAATACCTATCGTAACAAAGGCCTTCCGCACGGCCCGATCAACTCACCGGGGCTGGCGGCGATCAAGGCCGCTATCGAGCCGGAAGAAACCGATTATCTGTATTTTGTGGCAAATGGAACCGGCCGTCACACGTTTACCCGGACGCTAAAAGAACACAATAGCGCCAAACGTGAGGCGAAAAAACAACGCCGGGCGGCTCAGTCCAATTAGATATTGATCAATCTCGTTTCGCGGCTGAGTACCGTGCCGAACTGCTCCATAATTTCCTGAAGAAACCCGTTTTCGAACATCACGAACGCATAGGGAACCGGTGAGGTGAAACATATCAGGCCGTTGGGAAATCCGTTGTGAACGGTGGGGCAGATAACCATCGATTTGGTGTCGTCGTCAAGCAGGAGTTTCTGTTCGATGAAATTACCTTCGAAATCTTCGGGATAATTCTTGATATAAGGTTCGCCGTCCTTGTAAAC
>CAZVNK010000126.1:5901-7728 GCA_964628115.1 uncultured Ignavibacteriaceae bacterium
GCAAAGTCAGCGCCAGTCCGTCGAGAGCGCGGCTTTCCTTGCGGGTCGCGATGACTTTCAGACGATTGTCCCGTGAGGAGTGCACAATCAGCAGGGCGCCCGAAATCGAAAAGAATTTCCCCAGCTTCTTGGTTACCGAGAAAAAGAGCTTGGGCAGATTGCGCTGTTTTGCGAAGATCGACGCGACCGAACGGATAAACGTATGGTTCAGACGCGTGTTATTCGTTTCCATCAATGCGGTTGGATTCGTTTCCATGGTCGTGCTCATTTCCTGAGAAATCGAACCGTGCATACTATAGCCCCCCTATATTATCCTTTCCTAATTGCCGGAAATCAATTCTCTATCCACTTTTTTAATGTCGTATTTCTTTATTTTACGCCAGAGCGTGGTCCGGCCGATACCCAGTTTGATCGCCGTTTTGGTATAATTCCAGTTGGTGGCGTGCAGGGTCGCTTTGATTCGTCGTTTCAGGCTTTCTTCGAGAGTCCCCTCGCCGAGTGCGACCGGTACCGGGTGCTTGTGGCTTTCCGGCGGCGTCTGGCCGGTATCCAGAAAGATCACGTCGGATGCCGTCATTCTGCTGTTCTGCGCCAGAGTCACGGCGCGCTTGACGGTGTTTTCCAGTTCCCTGACATTGCCCGGCCAGGGATGCGAAATCAGTTTTTCCATGGCTTCTGCCGAGATGGTCACCGGTTCCCGGAATCCGGCCCGGTTTTCTATCACGAGAAAATGTTCGACCAGTGCCGCAATGTCCTCCAGACGATCCCGCAGAGGAGGAATATGGACTGTCACCAGTCCCAGACGTCTGATAAAATCGCCGCGTATGTTTTCCTTATTGAGTAGATCGGCCGGATTGTATTTGGTTGCGCCGATGATACGGATATTCAAATCCGGAGATTCCGATGATGCGTTAAGCAGGCCCAGAAACCGCTCCTGTATGGAAGGCGACAGATCGGCGATTTCATCGAGAAAGACGGTTCCGCCCGACGCGTTGACAAGTCGTCCCTTGGATTCTCCCGGGGTGCCGAACAAATCGGTTTCCAGCACTTCGGGTGCGAACACCGAACAGTCCACCGGTAGAAAACGGTTTTTCCGACGCGAGGAATGATAGTGAATGGCCCGCGCCAGATGTTCTTTGCCGGTTCCGATTTCGCCCGCGATGACATAGGGCGCGTCGGTCGACGCGATACGCGCGGCGGTGGCCTTGACCGTGGTCATGGCCTGTGAAATCCCGATGACGCGATCGAAACAGTACTTCCAGGCGATTTCCTCGCGAAGCGCCGTCAATTCCTGACGCATCCCCCGGTTTTCAAGCACTTGTTCGACCTGCAGGCGAAGAAGTTCATCGGTGCAAGACGTGAATAGGTAATAACATCCCCGACGGTGCAAAATTTCCTCCGCCCGCACCGATGATTCCGGGTCGATTGCGACCAGGCATTCGGCGTTGTGTCTTTCGACAAGACGAATCAAATCGGACGTCGGACTTTGTATGTTCGGAAGATCGATTATCACGAGATCGCAGGATTGATTGGCGGTCAGTTTGACGGCAACGTCGAGATTGCGCGCCTTCAACAGGAGATAGGAATTCTTGTTCAGTATCCCGGCCATACGCTCGGATTGCACCGGATGTTCGGACAGGATGAGAATGACGGGAGGGGTTGAAATCACGCTCACGAAGTCCTCCTGAAAATAGTAAGAGGAAAATCCACCCGCACCACGAAACGAGCGCCGGGAGCAGTGTGTATCGTCAACGATCCGCCGTGCGCGGCGAAAATCTTGCGAGCCAGCGGCAATCCGAGGCCGGAACGATCGGAGCGGGAGGTCAC
>CAZVNK010000127.1:0-7716 GCA_964628115.1 uncultured Ignavibacteriaceae bacterium
CGGTGCTGAAGGCGTTTCTGCGCGAGAACCTGTATCGTCACGAACATCTGACCCGGATGGCAGAGCAGGCGCGGTCAGTGATCGAGACTCTCTTTACGGTGTATAAAGCTGATCCGTCGAAACTGCACGGCAAGTACAAACTGCAGGTCGGCAGTGCCCCGCTGGAAATTATCATCGCCGATTTCATCGCTGGCATGACCGACCGGTATGCCTCCCGTATGTACGAAGAGTCGTCATAATAAACGACGGGCCTTTCGGCCCGCCGCATAGCCTCCCTTTGGTCCAATCGACTTTTATTTCAGCAGTAGCATCTTTTTCGCGACAGCCCGACTGTCGGTCTGCAGGCGATAGAAATATATCCCCGATGCCGACGATTCGCCGTTATCCAACGTCCCATTCCATTGAATACGATACCGTCCCGCCGCCATTTCTTCGTCAGCCAGCGTGGCCACCCGTTGACCGAGAATGTTATACACCGTCAGCTCGACGTGGGTCTTAGACGGCAAAGCGAACGGTATCACCGTGGCCGGATTGAACGGATTGGGGTAGTTCTGTCCCAGCGCAAAATCGGTCGGAATCGTCGACGGGCCGTCGTCGGCAACGTCGGTGGGGAATTTGCCCATGATAACGTCGATCAACTCTCGGGCCTGCACCGGATTCATGTACCACAGATGGAATCCGAACAAATAGGTCTCGATATCATCGGAAACCGTTGTCCTGACCCCGACCGGCTGATTATGGAAACTCGATGTTTCGGGATAGAGCGAATTGAACAGGTAAATCGTCTCGCCCCGTTCATTGACCGTAAACGATGCGACCGTCGGCGCGGTGTTGGTCGGCCAGATTTCGGACAGCTGTTCACCTGACGAGTAGAATGGATATCTCAAGGAGTCATAGGCGATTTCCGGAAATGCAGTCAGTTGTGGTATCGCAGAGATGAAACCACTAAGCGAATCGATATATGGTGGGGTTGTATTCACGCGATATGCCATGATTCCCATGAGATTCATGGAATCAATGCCGACAAACTTCGAAATAAACGGATGGTCAAATGAGTAATTGTCAGGGAAAGACATGATGTCAAAGTACTCTGGAAGCATGTTTTTCATTGATCCGAAATAAGCCAGGGTCCCGCCGGACAGCAAATATTTAGTAAACCATTCGTACTTTATTTCGGCGCTTTTCTGGAGAATTGTCTCCGCTAACCCATCGTCAATAATGACCAGACGGAATGGCTGGAAATCTCGCCAGTCAATTGATTCAAGACCGCCGTCAGTATGAATGGTGTATGTAAATACCGAATCGGCATACATATAGATGTCATAATCGTAACCGGTCAGGATCGAATTGTAGAAGTCTTTCAGCAAATCGGGACGCGAAAAACTCCATGTCCCGTGGCCGCCGGTGATCGCCAATATATCCCTGGTTTTCGGAGTATTAATATATGTCTTGGCAAACTCGGAAATCTCCGATTCGTGACCGGCTTTATCGACCGCCGTAATGATATAGGCGGGGTTGTCATCGATGATATTTTCCGTAAACGACAACTGCCCCGAGTCGACCGTGGCATACGGCTCCATGGCATAATAATAATACCATATATTGTCAACATAGAAACTGTCGATGGGTGTTTGCACGTATCCCCAACTGAACTCGATATAGGGCCGCGTGTCGTAAAACGGGTGATGAATAATCGAGTTATACACGACAGAATCGAATTTGTAGATATTATAATGGTCAAGATCGATTTCTTCCGGCATGGTCCAGCTGAGTGTCACGTTTTCGCCTTCCATCGCGAAGAAATACGACTCATCCCAGATCGGCGCAGTCGTGCGGGAGCCGGTTCGGAACGCCACGCCGTCACCGTGTTCACCGATTGATTGCCCGCTTCGGTGTGCCACATTGGCGACATAGTACTTGTCCGGATCGAGACCGGTCAGCGTGTAATGATAGGTTCGTCCCACGGTATGGTGAATGGGGTACTGCTCCGGATTCAGCCAGGGGGGAATAACATCGGGATAGGGGAGCGAGTCCGGGGGAACATCGTACAGCATGATTTTGTATCCCCACACCTCATCGTACACCCAGGGATCCCATTCGATGACTACCGAATCCTCGCAGAGATATGCGGTGTTGATTCCCAGAACCGGATATTCCCAATTCAGGATGGAATCCTGAAGGCCATCCGCCAAATCGGCATTGGCCAGCAGGCGGTCGAATTGGATATTGGCGAGAAAGGCATCGGGATCGGATCCATTGTCGGAATAATTATCGGGATCGACATGCAGTGAGTCGGCCGTCAGAGTGGCGAAAACTATTCGCACGCTGGAATCGGGCATGAGATCGAACGGCCCGAATGACATCAACATCTTTACATCCTGGGTCATTCCATCGAACTGGGGAAGCGGCATCCAGATGGGATCATCATCCTCGATGGTCTGCGCATACACCAGATCATAATCCCATTCGGGATGACTCATGATGTAGTATTTTTCCTGATCCGATACCGGGGTACCGAGTGCACCGCCTGCGAATTCATAAAACGGATCATCATCGGTTCCCCGCTGTCGCGGACCGAAATCCAACTCAGAATCGGAATTCGATACCCACCAGTTGAAATTGGTGTCGATACAGGCCGGTGACGTTGCGATCAGTTTCAGCGCAATTGCCCGGGTCGGGCTTTGGGCGGTGTACACGCCGCTTTCCGGATCGCCGTCGTCATCCATGATATAGCCGAGGCCATGTTCCCTGAAAGAACCGGCAAAGTCATCCTGCGCTCCGGTGTTTTCTATTGATTCATGATAAACATCACCGTCGATTATCACCCCGGCATATCCCTGTTCGATATGCTGCTCGCTGATGTTGGTGATGACCATATCGTAAAGAATAACATTGTCCAATGCCTCCCGATTCCAGGTATGCGATCGAAGGGCCACGCGGAGACCAAGCGGGGTATGCCCGCCGATTGCGATGCGATCCTGAAAGGCGGTCGAGGTATCGCAAAAAAGCGCATGTAATGAATAATCCGCGACATAGGAAATACTGCTTACGTTTTTATCTTCATAATCCGGTGGTGACATTTCAAAGGATAACTCCCAGAGGTCGGCGCCGACCGACACCAGGGTGTCATTTCCAACAATACCGCCGACCCAGATTGCACCGGCAAAAAGGTATTCGATATCGCTTCCGGGAGGAGATTCGAAATCGGGGACATTGACAATAGGGTCGTCAGCAAAGGAGAAAACGGGAAACATATTGTCCCATAACCGCATCCCCATCTGCCCGTAGCAGTTCATGCTTGCGTTGATTTCATCGGTGGTTTGGATTCCATACCAGTGTGACCACGATGACTGAGTATCTTTTGCATCCACCGCGCTTTTTGCATCAGGTGCGGCAATGGTCGCGTCCGTGTGTTGATGCGCCAGATCGCGCGAAAAGACCGCGCCGCCGGACACGATCAGGCAGAGTCCGGCAATTATCAGGATTCTTGTTAGCTTTGCTTTCATTATTCCCCTCCGGAGACGTCACCGAACGGCGACATTGTTTCTTACTGGATAATATATGGAGATATCAATTATTGGCAAAGGTGTTTTTGATCGATCTCTCTCTTCTCATTCCCGGATATCTTGACGAGGCACAAATGCGGATTGTGTAATGGATTTTTATTTATGTGAGAAATTGCATAAGAATGGATGAGCATATTTTCCAATCTGTGAATCCCGTTTCATTGCAAAATGCACGATTTTTATCGCCGTGGTCGTAAGCTGTTGTGCGGTAATGTCCGATTGTGGCCGGATGAGGCGGCGGATTCCGGGCACGGCCTTTGCATTTATGGCAGGCATGAACTGTTATTTTGGATCATACGACCGGGAATCAGGCCCCGCCCACAAGAAACTGGTCTGTTTTGCCATCCCGGAAGCGGGAATCACGTTCAAGGCCCCGTTTAACGGTGAAAAACTGCATACCGAATACGCTTCTCTGCTGACGCTTCTGGAATTCGTGGAATTGAATAAGAAACTGTTCAAGGATCATCATCTGGAGCTGTATTGCGACAATCTCGATCTGATCGACCAACTCAATATGGAAACCTCCTGCGCCTACGAATACTCCGAACTGCTTCGCAAGGCCCTCGACTACAAAGACAAATTGTCATTCGGTCTGAACTGGATTCCCCGGGACAGCAATCCGGCCACCCGCAACCTTTTTGATTGACGGGGTGTACCGTCCTCCGTATTATGAGGACGTGAAACCCTCGGAATTGATAAAAGAGATGGAAGCGGGGCGCTTTCGTCCCGTCTACTACTTCTTCGGCAACGAGGAATACCGTATCAAAGAAGCCGAGAAAACCCTGACGAAGATGTTTCTCGGCAGTCGTTCGCCGGCCTCCAATCATACCGTGCTTTCCGCGGCAAAATCAAAAACAGTCGATATTCTCACCGAACTGTCGGTGATCCCGATGATGGGGGAGCGGCAGGTGTTCACGATTACCGACGTGCAGTCGCTGACTCAGGGCGACGTGGAAAAAGTAATCGCCCTGCTCGATCCGCCCGATCCGAACCGGGTGGTGATTCTCACCAGTCCGGTCACCAAAACCCCGCGCAAAAAGACCAAAATGTATACGCTCCTGACGACAAAGACCACGTCGGTGGAATTCGGACGGCTGACCGGGAATATGTCGGAACGCAAAGTGCGCTTCATGCTTCAGGAACGACATATCGATATCGATCCCGACGCGCTTGAAATCCTGGTCAGGATGGGGGGAGGCAATATGGGGGGGCTGATCGCCGAGGTGAACAAGCTGGTCGACTATGTCGGTGAGGGTGGACGGATCACCCGCGAGGAAATCGCGCTGGTAAGCTCGGACTATCAGGCTTTTGAGGTCTATGAGTTGGCTGAATATATCGCCGCCCGTGAAATTGACCGGGCCATTGCCATTCTGGGTTCTCTTTTACGCAAGGGAGAGCGGGCGTCGTCACTGCTGTTCTGGATCGGTGAACATTTTATCGGCGTGTATTTATCCAAAAACGGCAAGCCGGTGCGAATGGGCAACCGGGATATGAGCTGGAAATACCGCAAGCATGTTAACCTGTTTACCAATGAGCAGTTGGAGCAGATTATCGAATTAACGGCCCAAGCCGATATGGATTTGCGAAGTAATATCAAACCGGAACGGGTTATTCTGGAAAAATTGATTATTGGCATTCTGGCCGATAACGACCGTAAATCATCGCATGAACAAAAAAATCGGGGAAGAACAACCGGTTTCTGCGGTATCCCATCAGGCAACGGGAGCCGAGGACCGTGCGATTATTCGAGCCGCCAAAACCGGCGACAAGAAAGCGTACGGGCAACTGGTGCTGAAATATCAAAAACGGCTTTTCCGGTTCGTGTTTTTACTGCTGGGGCGCAAAGACGCCACGGAGGACGCGGTGCAGGAGGCGTTGGTGAAAGCCTATCAGGCGCTGGACAGTTTCGAGGAGGACAAACCGTTTTATCCCTGGCTGTCCACGATTGCGCGAAATCTGGCGTTGAATCAAATCAGGAAAAACGACAGAGAACGTCCCGCATCCGAGATCGAGCATGATCTGAACGATGTGGCGGGCGGAAGTCCGGGGCCGCTCGATGAGTTGGTCCAAAAGGAAAACGACCGACGTCTCGCAAGCGCGATCGCATCGCTTTCGGAAGTATATCGTACCGTATTTGTCATGCGTATGGTCGAGAAAATGAGTTATGAAGACATCGCGGAGAAACTCGGGATTTCGGTCGGCACGGTCGATTCACGTCTGTTTCGGGCGCGACAGAAACTGGTTGCAATGCTCAGGGAGCATGGATAGGTTACTGCCATGACTGACGAAGAAATCCGACAATTGATATCGCGCTATCTGGATGATCAGCTCGACGACGAGGAACGTCGCGAAGTCGAGAGACTGATCACCGAGTCCGACGAATACGAAAAATACTATCGGCAGTTGAAAACGCTGGCCGAACAGGTTGACGAATTCGACGTGGACGGCTCCGATGAATATTGGACCGCGCAAAAAGACGCTGTGATGGATCGTCTCGAACAACTTGAGGAAAAGCAGATTACCCGCATTTCATCAGAGCCGATGCCGGTATTATACAAATGGCTGGCGGTGGCCGCTTCGATTGCCCTGGTGGCGTTGATTTCGGTCAATGAATCACAGAACATACCCTGGATCAAGGGGATGTTCGCCCCGAAAGAAGAGATTCCATCGGCAAGCTATATCGTTCCATCTGAAAAAAGCTATAGCGCGATTTCACCGGTGATCGACTCTGTCGGGCAAGTTGCCGCCGACCGGGAAACTGATGCCGTTAAAGAAGAAATGGCCGGTAAGGTTTCGGTGGATTCGGATTTGAGGGAATCCCTGTCTGACGAGATGCAAATCCCGTTGGAACAGCAGAAAGCCGATACGCCGTCAACTGCCGAGACCTATGTAAAAAAACCGACCGCCGAAAGCATCGGACATATTGTTAACCCGAAAGCGCAGATTCCCAATGAATCCCTGGCTACGCGACCTGACGCCGAACCGGAATCTGAAATGAAGACAAAAGTCTCCCAGCCTGCGCCGGAACCGGCCGAACAACCGTCACCAGAACGTCGTGCCGAAGTTGTCAGACAGAAACCGACGTCGCTGGTTCAGTCGGACATCGCCAAGTCGATTGCAGTCGAGGGAATCAGAGGCGATGTCGATACGATTTCAGCGCGTGCCCGACATGATGATTTCGCAACGCCAAGCCCTGAGATTGTCGATGAATCGTTTCAGCCTGATGTGGCTAAATTTCAGGTTACTTCAAATTCGTTGTCCGCCACCTCTGAAGTCCCGCTCGACAGCGCTGTTGCCGGACGCGAATATTGGCAAAATCGTCTGGACAGCCTGATAAAGATACACGGAGATATCGAATCGATCAATGGACGGACACGTGCGGCCACAGGCCGTCGCACCGATAAGCCGGACTCGTCATCGGCCGTGATTTTATCCTATGCTGAAGCCTATTATCATCTGGGACTGCTATCGACAGATAAGTCCGAGCGTCAAAGCTATCTACTTAAACTGCAGGCCCTGCAAAATCGCGCCGATTCAGCAAAATCCGAGATCATTGCAACTTTCATCGACCGTATCCGGTCTCTTAAGTAGTAACCTTTTCATATCGGTTGTCGTATGTACGGACAGATGAACCCTTGAAACTGGAGGGTCGGATGGAAAAGAAATTGTATCGCTCGCGCCACGATCGCAAAATCGGCGGGGTATGCGCGGGGTTGGCCGATTACCTGAACGTCGATGCCACCATTATCCGGCTGGGGGCGGTGTTGCTGGTTTTTGCCGATGGTATCGGTTTGCTGGCCTACATTATCGCCTGGATTATCATGCCGGAACGGCCGCTGGTCATTGACGGCGAAGTTCACACTGAACCCCCCGAGCGGAAAGACCCGTCACCGATCGGAAAAGTCCTTCCCGGATTGATTCTGATAATCGTCGGACTGGTATTTTTAATAAACAAGTTTTACTGGTGGTTCGATTTCGGTGATCTCTGGCCGGTGGCGTTAATCGTGGTCGGCCTGATTCTGCTGATAAAATACGGCAATCACAAGGACGAGTCCGATTCGACGATGCAATCGAAGGGAGGTGTTTCATGACACCGGCACGTTTCCGCTGGGGTATCTTGTTAATCGCCATCGGCGTGATGCTTCTGTTG
>CAZVNK010000128.1:0-4143 GCA_964628115.1 uncultured Ignavibacteriaceae bacterium
CTGTCATGCCGGTCAACCGGGCCGATTGGCTACATAATAATCACCAGTTTGCCGATTTGACTGCCGTATTCCGATTCAACCGCGTAATAGTAAATCCCCGACACGACTGACTGGGTGTTGCGGGTTATCAGGTCCCAGGTTTCATGCATACTTTGGGGGTCGTCGATCGGACAGTCGTGAAATATCTCCCGTACCAAGTCGCCATCGATAGTGAATATCCGAATGGTGAATCCGCTCCGGATTCATTGAGGCCCCCGAGGCGATATCGCGCCCTTCAAAGCTACCACCGGACGCGGAGGCATATCCGGCATCGTTGCGATACGGATTGGGATAGACGATTACATTCAGGCCTTTTTCTTGCACCACGGCGCTGGTATTTTGAGCGTATTCGGTGATCATGTTCTGATTTTTGGCGGTTTCCAGCGACGGCAGACCGCTGATCGGCGATCCGTAATCGAAAGCGGTAACGGATATATAGTACAATTGCGAAGGCAACAAATTATCAATAAGATATTCGTATTCATAGTATTTGAAATAACCGTCCTCGGTCAATTCCTCCGGGTAATGCAGTCTGGCCGTGTCGAGATCAAGAACCGTCGGGGGCTGTTCGTCCGGGTAGATTTTATGAATCAAATCGGGATTGGTCAAATCGGATTGATTCCAGTCCTGCGACGTGAAATAGTAGAATTCATCGGAGGCGTTGTCATAAAACAGGTTGTCGACCGTATACACGTCGGGATCGAATTCCGGTCCGTATCTGGCGTGTAATTCTTCCAGTGTAAACGGTGTTTCTACCAGGACCCACTCGTTTCGGGCGGCATTGTATTCATAGCGGTTGTAGTCTTCCCGGTCGTACGACGTCAGCATGACGAAATCGCTGGGGATCTCGGTTATGCCCAAATAGATGCGATATCCCTCGAAGTCGTAATCGCGACTGAAATCATCCCGACGAGTCCCGGATTCGAAACCATTGAATCTAACGCGCAATGTGCCGCGATTGAACTCATCAAGACTCGGATATACCCACATTTTCGGTGGAATGGGTGGTCGGGCGCCTTCAAAATCCGGGACATCGTCACCGGTCAGCCAGAAAGTGTCGGCATCAAGGCAAACCTGCTGGGTGTCAATAATAATCACGCCGGGTTCAACTTCGGTAGTGTCATAGACATAGGTGGTGTCGTAACAACAGACGGCGAATTCGCCATACGAGCTGTCGCCGTTGGTGTCGCGCCCTGGATTGTCGTAAATGCGTGCGGCCCAAGAGGCGTTGAGTCCGAGATCATCGAAATTCAACTGGCCGGCGTATTCCTCGGGGTAATTGGGATTCCAGAGATCTTCAAAGGCGGAGCATTGGGTATGGAATCGTTCTCCGGCGACATAGGCGAAACTAACCCGCAGGACCTAACCCGGCGAAATATAAAACGGTCCGAATGACAGCAAGAACCGGGTATCGAATCCGTTAGCCAGATCATTGGCCTGCGCCGGAGGGGGTGGTAACCACTTGTCGTCAAGTCTGATGCTCGCGGTATATAATTGATCATAATCGAATTCTTCATGACGCATGATGTAATATTTATTGCGATCGCCCATCGGTGTTCCGAGAAATCCGCCGAAATCACGAAACGGATCGGATGGGGTACCGGCCATGCGAGGGCCGAAGTCGGCGGAGATGTCCTGACCGTTGGAAACCCACCAGTTAAAAGAGTATTTGAGAGAATCCGGTGGGGCCGGGGTTCTGACCACCCGGACACCGGATACGTTGGTCAGTTCAAAGCCGGCCGGGCATTGGATCTGATCGTCGTGGCGACCGTCATTGTCGGCGATCCATGCGATTTTGATGGAATCGGTGAATCCGCATGCATCGGGGGCAAAAGGATAGGGAATGACATGTTTAAAACCACAGATGTCATCCAGCGCACCGTTGTCGGAATCGGCGATCGGCGTCACGTCGCCATCCACGTAAATCCCCATATACACATCTTCAAGATCACGCATGCCGAGGCTTTTAATCTCATAATCGAATAAAATAAAATCGGCGGCGTAATCGTAACTCCAGGCATAACTGCGCTGGGTGATTTCAATGTTGAGCGGAAGGTGCGGTCTGTTTTCGAATCCGTCATTGATAATATATGACGGATCAGTCACGGTGTCGGTATACACCGCGATGAAGTCCTGCTCCGATTTTGCACCCCGAAGGACTTCGTCGGGATTTGAGATCGACAGCCGTCTTATTTCTCCATTGTACGGGGCATCACAGGGCGGCGGCCACATTTCAATTACGTCCGGTATCCAGCCGTCTGCGCCGACGGAGACCAAAGTGTCGCGCCCGACCACGGCGCCGATCCAAAACGCCCCGGAAAACAGGAGTTTGTCCGTTCCGGGATAGGGATAGATTCCGGATGCGGCCGGGACACCGGTAACCGGATCACGCATGCCGGTGCCTATGTCTTCGGCGAAACCATTGCCGAAATTCCCCGCGTTGGTGATAGTCAGCCCCAGTTTGTTGACACTGTGGACAGCCAGTTGTGTACAGGGAACATTAATCCGCGCGGGTTTATATAGCGCTCCGCCGGCGTTATTGTCGTCGTACCTGCTACGCGCCTCAATCGGTGATGCGATCAGCAAAGATATGAGTGTCATGATTCCTGCGGCGATGAGAAAAGTTTGGAATTTCATGGTAATAGTCCTCCTGGAAATACACATACCTTGTGATATATGCGGGGAGGGGAGACCGCATTGCCTGTTGGTAAGACGGATTGCATGAGAATCGTGTGCAACGATAAATGCGACTTGTCCGGACATTATCACGAAAAAAATACCGGGCCGCGAACGGCCCGGTGAAATATCAAGAGATGTTATTATCAGGTATTCGGTTACATGATAATCACCAGTTTGCCGATCTGACTACCTTGATCAGATTCGACTGAATAATAATAAAGACCCGACACGGCCGCCTGGGTATTGCGGGTAATGATATCCCAGGTGTCGTGCATACTTTGCGGATCATCTTTGGGATAATCATGGAATATCTCGCGCACCAAATCACCATCGATGGTGAAAATACGAATCGTGCACTTATGGGGCAGGTTGGTGAAATGAACGCGGCGAATCCGTTCCGGATTGAGCGAAGTGCCGATAGCGATGTCTCGCCCTTCGAAATTCCCGCCCGCCTCCGATGCATACCCGGCATCGCCACGGTACGGATTGGGATAGACAATCACATTCAGTTTCTGTTCTTCCACCACGGCATTGGTATTTTGGGCATATTCGGTAATCATGTTTTGATTCCTGGCGGTTTCCAGCGACGGCAGACCGCTGATCGGCGAACCGTAATCGAACGCCGTGACGGAAACATAATACAACTGTGACGGCAAAAGATTCTCAATGACATATTCATATTCATAATATTTGAAATACCCGTCATCGGTCAGTTCCTCGGGATAATACAGTTTCGCGGAATCGGCATTAAGCATGGTTGGCGGAGGTTCATCCGGATAGATTTTATGAATCAAATCGGGATTGTTCAAATCGGACTGATTCCAGTCCTGCGGCGTGAAATAATACAGTGCGCCGTCTTCGGCGTCGTAATACAGGTTGTCGACATTGTACAAAGCCGGGTCGAACTCCGGCCCGTATTTTTCCTGAAGCTGTTCCAGTGTGAACGGCGTTTCGATCAGTACCCACTCATTGCGAGTTTCATTGTATTCATAGCGGTTGTAGTCCTCGCGGTCGTAGGTGGTCAGCATGACAAAGTCACTGGGAATCGTGGTAATGCCCAGGTAGATGCGATACCCCTCGAAATCGTAATCGCCGCTGAAATCGTCCTTGCGGGTTTCCGATTCGAAGCCGTTGAACCGGACGCGCAGAATGCCGCGATCGTAATCGTCAAGACTCGGATACACCCACATTTTCGGGGGATAAGGAGGACGGGCACCCTCGAAATCCGGAATGCCGTCGACGGTCAGCCAAAAGGTGTCGGCGTCGAGGCAGATCGGTTGCGTATCGACCACGATGACGCCGGGTTCGACTTCGGTCGTGTCGTAGACATAAGACGTATCATAGCAACAGACGGCGAATTCGCCGAAGGTGCTGTCACCGTTGGTGTCGCGCCCGGGATTGTCGTAAATGCGGGCGGCCCAGGAG
>CAZVNK010000128.1:4153-5105 GCA_964628115.1 uncultured Ignavibacteriaceae bacterium
TTGCGGCCGAATTTGTCGAAGTTCAATTGATTGTAATAATCCTGCGGGAAGGCGGGATTCCACAGATTCTCGAAAGCCTGGCACTCCGTATGAAAATCCTCACCGGCGACATAGGCGAAGCTGATGCGCAAGACTTCCCCGGGGGAGATATCGAAGGGACCGAATGACAGCAAATAGCGGGTGTCGAATCCGTCGGCGAAATCGCCGGCATCGGTCGACGGCGGAAGCCATCCGTCGGCGGAATTGTCAGAGGCGGTATACAGCTGATCGTAATCGAATTCTTCATGACGCATGATGTAATATTTATTGCGATCCCCCTCCGGCGTTCCCAGATAGCCGCCGAAATCGCGAAACGGGTCATCGGGCGTTCCCGCCTTGCGGGGGCCGAAGTCCTTGGTGGCGTTAGTGTTGGAAATCCACCAATTAAATGAGTATTGCAGGGAGTCCGATGGCGTCCTGACGACGCGCATGCCGGTTACGCCGGTCAGTTCAAAACCGCCGGGACACTGAATTTCACTGGAATGTCGCCCGTCATTGTCGGCGATCCAGGCGATTCGAATGGGGTCGACAATTCCGCATTCCTCGGGGGCAAACGGGTAGGGGATTTCGGCTTTAAATCCGCAAATATCATCCTGAGCGCCTTCGTGCTCATCGCTGAGAGGCGTGACGTCGCCGTCGACATAGAATCCCATATAGACACCGTCCAAATCCTTGCGACCAAGACTTTTTATTTCATAATCGAATAATACGAAATCGGCGGCATAATCGTAACTCCAGGCGTAACTGCTTTGGGTGATTTCAATATTGAGCGGGATATGTGGGCGACCGTCCTTGGGATCCGTTGCCACGTAGGAGGGATCGGTGACGGTATCGGTGTAGATCTCGGTGGTCTCCGTATCATATAAAGCTCCCATCAGAGTGTCTTCCGGGTTGGAAATGGACAGCCGTTGAA
>CAZVNK010000128.1:5118-7691 GCA_964628115.1 uncultured Ignavibacteriaceae bacterium
CGGCTACATTTCCATACTATAGTTCCATGCCACGGCTCCCACCGACACCAGAGTGTCTCTGCCCACCACCGCGCCGATCCAGAATGATCCCGAAAACAGATATTTATTGGTTCCGGGGTACGGATAAATGGCTGAGGCGGCAGGCGCTCCGGTAACGGGATCAATGAGGGCGATGCCCATGTCGTCCGCGAAACCGCTTCCGAATTGCCCCCCATTGGTAACCGTCAGACCCAGTTTGTTGATATTATGGACCGCCAATTGCGTGCATGGGACATTGATCGCACCGGGTCTGAATAAGGGCGAGTGATGTGTCTCGCCCGGATCATATTTGGCACGCGCGTTCGATGATTGAGTGGTGATGATTAAGACAACTATTGTCACCATTGCCGCTAAAATATACTTAGCATAATTCATTGCTAGCCCTTTCCGGAATATCCCTCTCCGAACGGATTACGGAACAAAGCATCATTAATGCTTAACCTGTTTATAAGACGCCCATAGCATGTTTTTGTATAAAGGTAATACATACCGGCAATGCTGTCTACCCAAAATCGATGTGGATTCTTAAAAACGTCTGATAAAAAAACCACCGGGCGGTTACCCGGTGGCTTATGATATTCGGAAAAGCTATTGGATACTACGGTTTATCGAAAGCATTGGCGGGGATTTCGGGATTGATCTGATAGTCCTTGACCGTCATCTGCATCGTCTTTTTGCCATCGGCCAAAGTAGACGCGGAAAACGGCACCTTGACTCCCTCGATATCACGATAATCGCCGACCTGCACCGTCAGATTGGCCGGTCCCATCATCGTTTCGCCGAAATACATCTGCCCCAGGGGGATATGCGTTTCGGCATCGAGCGCCAGCTTGAAGGAATAATCGCCTTCCAGTGATTTCAGGTTTATGATGTCGGCGGTTTTGCCGTTGAATTCCTCGGTTGCGACATACACAGCCTGAAACTTCGGATCATCCAGTCCTCGGAACAGGTACATGGTACTGCGGAAATCCTCTTCTTTGGCGGATTCCAATTCTTCCGAGCCGAATTCCTGAACCTGAGTGCCCTGTTTCATCCAGCCGCCGTCGGCGGTGTTGACGGTAATCATCTCACCCATAGGGGTATTAATGACGGTTCTGGATTTATCGGGGAATACGGTAAGTTCGGAGATACCCATACTGATTTCACCCTGCGGCAAAGTCAGGACCAGATCGCTGGTCGTTGAGGTGGCCGTGATTTTCTTGAAATTCGCCGCGCCGCCGCAAGCCTGTGCGGCCTTTTTCAGCAAGTCCATGCCCTTGGCCAGAGCTTCGTCGGTAACGGCTATTTCCTCTTCGACATGACCGGTTGGAATGGTGATGTCGATAGTGTCGACCGGCCCCAGCTCACTTAGAGGAGCATCAAGCTGATCGGCCAACCCGACCACGATAACGTGCATCTGGTCGGGATGGAAACGCCGTTTTGCCACGTCGAGCACGTCCTCGGAAGTTACTTTTTCAATTCCTTCCTTGACTTTGAACAGGAAATCCTGCGGATAGCCGTAATAGTCGTACGTCATCATACGGTTGATGACTTCACCCTTGGAGTCGAAATTGAAAACGAATGAATTCAGGTAGGCATCCTTGGCCTGTTGCAACTCCTTCGGCGTGGGCTTCTCGACTTTCATGTTTTCAACGACATCGAAGATGGCCTTGGAGGCGCCGATCGTTGATTCCAGCTTGGTAATAACGAAATTGTAGTAGATGCCGGGATAGGCCAGATTCGACGTGAACATACTGCCGGTGCTGTATGCCAATCCACGTTTTGTGCGAATTTCGTTGACCATCCGGCCGCCGACCACGGCTCCGCCGCTCAGCACGTTATTGGCCACCGTCAGCGCGAAATAATCGGGATCGTTGGTAAAGCCGCCGATATGTCCGATCAGAACGGTCGACTGGGTGACTTTTTCCTTTTCGATATAATGCACGGCCTTTTTGAATTCATAATTGACTTCAGGCAGTTTCGGCACTTTGCCCGTACCGGGCGCCCAATCGCCGAAATACTGCTTGATCTTGTCGATCATGTCTTTCTTTTTGAAATCACCCCAGACCGCAATCATCACGTTTTCCGGTGTGACATATTTCTTATGAAAAGCGATCATGTCATCACGGGTGATGGCGTTTATCGTGGCGTATTCGGTATGCCGGGCATAAGGTGATTCCGCACCGTAGAGGACCTTTTTGAATTCACGAACGCAAATCGTAAAGGGATCATCATTGCGGCTTGAGATGTCGGTTCGCCGAGATGTCTTCGCCAGTTCGATTTTGTCCTCATCGAATTGCGGGGTGCGCAATACCCCCGCCAGAATATCCAGGCCGGTGTCGACGTGGTCGGACAGAATGTTCATTGCCGCATATCCACTGATATTGTCAATGCCCACCTCGACCGAGGCGCCGATGGCTTCGAGCGTTTCGTCGATTTCATCGCCGGTCATCGCCGCCGTTCCACCGGTACGCATGACCTCACCGGTAATGTCGGCCAGGCCGACCAGTTCGGCTGGTTCCAGGTACGCGCCCGCCGCGAGTCGAACGGATGCC